>NZ_JAPEPJ010000003.1:600000-872489 GCF_026340255.1 Streptomyces sp. NBC_01408
TCGGTGGACGGCATCGGGGGCTCTTCTCCGCGTCAGCGCTGACGCGTCAATCGTGAAGGGGGTTGGCGATGGTGACGTAGACGGACTGGGTGTCGACGGGTCCGACGAGTTCGTCGAGGCCTCCCAGGCGGGTGAGCAGATTCGCCTTGCAGCGCAGGGTGGGTGAGTCGAGCAGCCGTGCGGGGAGCGGGCCGAGGCCCGCGGCCTTGCTGAGGAAGCGGCGGAAGGCGGCGAGGAGTACGCGTTCGTCGGCGAGCCGCTGGGATCCGAAGGCTCCGATGAGTCCGAGCACGTTGTTGATGCCGAGGTAGTAGGCGAAGCGTTCGTCGGTGACGGCGTCGGAGACGAAGGTGTCGCTGGCACTGCCGATACCGGGAAGCCGTTGTTCCAGTTCCGCGCGGCGGGATTCGCGGAAGTAGTAGCCCTGGTTGTCGCGGTAGCGGCCTCCGACCGGCCAGCCGGCCGGGTCGAGGAGGACCAGGGTGTTCTGCTGGTGCGATTCGAGGGCGATGCCGGCAAGCGCGTCGAAGGCGAGGACCGGCAGTACGACGTGGTCGAGGTAGCGCAGGAACCACTCGGCGGCGACGGCGGACGAAGTGCGTCCGGTGGCGGTGGCGAGGGCGCAGACGATCTCGGAGAGCCGGGAGCGCATGGTGGTCCGGCCCGGCCAGGGTCGGGGAGCGGTGAGTGCGGCGACGCAGACGGCGTCGTCGCCCGGGCGGAAGGGGTTGTGGCGGAGCAGGGCGTCGAGGCCGGGGACGGGCGTCCCGTCCGGGGCGTCGACGGCGACCCAGGCGGGGTCGCGGACGATGTCGAAGCGGGGGTGGGACGTCTGCCACTGCTCGGCGAGGCCGGTCCGGAGCAGCCGGTGCACCTCGACGCCGCGGTGGAGTTCCTTGCGGAGGTTCTCGCGGCGGGAGTTGGTGATGCGGAGCCCCAGGGAGAGCTTGAGCATCGCGGGGGCGCCGGGGCGATGGACGGTACGGACCGAGGAGGTGGGGTACCAGGGGTCGCCGTGGGGGCCCAGGTCGTGCAGGAGTCCCGCGTCGCGGAGGGCGGCGACGGAGGGGCGCTGGAGCAGGTCGCGGGCCTGCCAGGGATGCAGGGGAAGGGGGACGGTGCCGTCGGGCAGCGGGAGCCCGGGGGCGAGCCGGCCGAGGAGCTGGGCAGCGGGCACGGGGCGGCCTCGCTCGGTCCAGGCCGAGTCGGTGGCGAGGGCGGTGGGGGCGACCGCGAACCAGTGCAGGGGGAAGGAGCCGTGGAGTTCGGGTGAGTAGCAGCGTACTTCGGCTTCGGAGAGTCCTTCGCGGCTCTTCGGGTCCGGCTGGAGGGGGTGACCGAGGAGGAGGGACTGTTCGGCGGTGAGGAAGCGGTCCCCGGCGACGGGGGCGGGGGCGGTGGGGCGTTGGCGCCGGTCGGCGATGAACTCGGTGGTACGGCGCACCGAGTCGGAGACCCGGCCGACGAGATCGGCGCCGCCGCGCCCACCACCGGTGCCCTCGCGGGCAATGAGGGCGGCAAGAGTGACGGCGTCCAGGGCGGGGGCCCCCGCGGGCACACCTTGGAGCCGGGCGGGAGCGAAGCGGTGCCAGCCTGCCGGGGACCAGTACCGGACGGCCACGAGCAGGGCGACGCCGGATGCGGGGAGGGGGATCCGCAGCAGGGTCCCGGCGGGCCCGTCGGGCCGCGGGATCGCGGCCTCGCGGACCCAGCACCTGAGCAGGTTCTCCACGGTCGCGGCCTCGGCGGCGACGGCAGGGTCGGGGTGGTCCAGGAGGTCGGGCAGCGCGGTGGGTTCCGGGCCGACGGCTCCCGGCCAGCCGGGCCGGAGCCGGGGGGTGCCGTCCTTCTGCCGGGGCACGGTCGCCGCCGCGCCCACCGCTGCCCCTGCCCCGAATACGGGGGGCTGCTGCGTCGGGGCCTCGCCGGGCGGGTCCCCGGCAGGCCGGTCGGCTCCGCGGTCGCCCGGCCGGGCGGAGGCGGGTGGGTACTGCGGTGCAACCCGGGCGGCATCGGGCCCGTGCTGGGCAGGCCAGTCGGTAGTCACGGGGCCGTCGGACGAGGCCGGGGCACCGGAATCGGCCCACCCGCGGGCCGGCCTGCCCGAAGCCGCCTCGGGTGACCCGCCCGTCTGCGACGGCTGCGAATCGGCGGGCCCGTCGCCTTCCAGCCCCTGCCGGGCGAGGGCAGCGGGGCCGGCCCCTTCCAGTCCCTGCCGGGCGGAGGCCCCCTCCGATACACCGGTCCCCGGCTCCGGTTCGCGGACCTCCCCGGGCCCGGCACCCCGACCAGGCAGGTCGCTAGACCCGGCGGCGGCGGGGCCGGGAGGCTCCGCGGCGTGAGGCGCCGCTGCCGTGGCGGTACCTGAGGCTGCCTCGGCGGACGGGGCTTCAGGCGCGGCGGCCTGATCCCGAGGTGCCGTGGCGAAGCCACCGGGGAGGTCAGTGGGCACGGGCCCCACGATGGACGGCGCCCCAGCCACAGCAGCAGGAGGGGCGGCCTGGCCCCGGGATGCCGTCCCGGGGCCACCGGGCGCGAGCACCTCGGGAGACGGAACCCCAGGCGTGGCGGCGGGCAGGGCGGCCAGGTCCCAGGGCGCCTTCGGGGAGCCCGCAAGCGCGTCGTCGGGCACAGGCACCCCGTCGCTCGCGACCTCAGGCGCGGCCGAAGGCAGGACGGCCCGGTTCCCGAGAGCCGCCGCAAAGCCAGCGGGCCGGTCAGCTGGCACGTGCGCCACGGCGGACGGGACCCCCTGAGTGGTGGTGGGCAGGGCGGCCTCGTCCCTGGGGGCCGTCGCAGGGCTACCGGGCTGGTCACCGGGCTCGGCGGCGGGCGGCCGGTGGGCGGGTGCCGTCGCGGAGCCACCGGGCTGGTCACCGGGCGCTGGCGCCACGGCAGATGGGGCCCCAGGCGCGGCCGCATGCAGGGCGACCTGGTCCCCGGGGGTCGTCGGGGAGCCAGCGGGCCGGTCAGCGGCCACGGGCACCCCGCCGCTCGCGGCTCCAGGCGCGGCCGGAGGCAGGACGGCCCGGTTCCCGGGAGCCGCCGCCAAGCCAGCGGGCCGGTCAGCTGGCACGTGCGCCACGGCGGACGGGGCCCCCTGAGTGGTGGTGGGCAGGGCGGCCTCGTCCCCGGGGGCCGTCGCGGGGCTACCGGGCGCGGCGGTAAGCAGGGCCTCAGGCGTAACGGCGGGCGGCCGTTCGGTGGGTGCCGTTGTGGGTGGGTGGGCCGGTCCGGGCGGGGTCTGCCCGGCGGGGGCCAGCGGCGGGAAGAAGCTGGGCTGCGCCGTGCTGCCCGCCGACTCGGCTGTGGGCAGGGCCTCTTCTGGGCTCGGCCCCGCCGCCCCTGCCTCCGACTGGGCCACGGGTTGGGCTCCTGGGGCCGACCATGCCGCGCTCCCCTCCGGCTCGGCCGCGGGCCGGGCCCCTGGGGTCGGCCATGCCCCGCCGGTCTCCGGCTGGGCCGCGGGCTGGGCGCCTGGGGTCGGCCATGCCGCATGGGCCGTGGGTGAGGGTGGGGTGTCGAAGTCGGGGGTGGGGAGGCCGAGTTGTCGGGCCGGGGCCGCGGTGGGGAGCGGCTCCAGGCGCCGCGCCTCCCCGAGGGGGGACCCGGCCGGGGAGTGCGTCGCTCCCGGCTGGGCTGCGGAAATCGGCGGCTGACCGGGAAGCTGGCCCTGCGGCGCGGCGGAATGGGCGGGGGAAGCGGGGGCCGGGGGCTCTTGTGGTGCAACGCCGCCGGAGCCGGGGGCTCGCAGGGGCAGCGGGGCAGCCTCCCTGGCCTCATGGGAGGCAACGCTGCCGGGGCCAGGGTCCCCCAGCGACGGCGCGGTGGACTGCCCGGCCGCCTGGTGCGCAACGCCGGCGGGGCCTGCAGCCCGCCGCAGCAGCGGGGCGGCCTCCCCGGCCCCATAGGACCCAACGCCGCCGGAGCCAGGGGCCCGCAGAGGCAGGGGGGCAGCCTCTCCGACCTCGTAGGACACAACGCTGCCGAGGCCAGGGTCCCCCAGCGACGGCGACGTGGACGGCCCGGCCGCCTGGGGCGCACCGCCACCTGGGCTAAGGGCCCGCAGCGAGGGCAGGGCGGTCTCCTCGGCCCCGTGGGACCCAACGCCGCCGGAGCCAAGGGCACGCAGGGCCAGGAGAGCGGCCTCGTCGGCCTCTTGGGGCGCGGCGCTGGCGGGGCCCGGGGCCCTCAGGGGCAGGGGTGCAGCCTTCCGGGCCTCGTGGGGTGCACCGGCGCCGAGGCCCGGGGTCCGCAGCAGGGGCGAGGCGGCCTCGCCGGCCTCGTGCGGTGCATCGGCGCCGGGCACCGGGGGCCGAAGCGGGGGCGGGGCGACCTCCCCGGCCCCGCGGGACTCAAAGCCGCCGGAGCCAAGGGCACGCAGGGGCAGCGGGGCGGCCTCGCCGGCCTCTTGGGGGGCGCCGGGGACCGGGGGCCGCAGGGGCGGGGTGGCCTCGCCGGTCTCTTGGGGAGTGCTGGGGCCCGCGGACCGCAGGGGCAGGGGGGCCGGGGCCTCGGGGGGTGCGGCGTCGGCGGGGTTGGGGGTTCGGAGTTCCCGGGGGTGGGGTTCGGGGGCCGGGTCCCGGTGGGGGGTGTGGGGGCCCGGGGCAGGGGTGGACTGGTGCGGTTCGGGCATCGCGGGTCCTCGGGGGTGCGGGTCAGTGGAGCCGGCGGGCGGCGGCCGGGATGGAGTCGGCCAGGCGGTCGAGGACCGCTGCGGCCTGCTCGTCCGTCAGGGTCAGCGGGGGCAGCAGGCGGACCACGGCGGCGTGGCGGCCGCCGAGTTCGACGATCAGCCCGCGGTCCAGGCATTCCTGGCGCACGGCCGCGGCGAGGTCGGGGGCGGCGGATCCGGTGTCGGGGTCCACGAGTTCGACGCCGATCATCAGGCCGCGCCCGCGGACGTCGCCGATGCAGGGGTGGGCGGAGGCCAGTCCGCGCAGGGCCGCGAGCATCCGCTCGCCCAGGACTGCCGCGCGCTCCGCCAGCCGGTTCTCTCGGACGAAAGCGAGGGTGGCGGTACCGGCCGCCATGGCCAGCTGGTTGCCGCGGAACGTTCCGGCATGGGCCCCGGGGGCCCAGACGTCGAGGCCGGACCGGTACACGATCACCGCGAGCGGCAGGCTGCCGCCGATCGCCTTGGACAGGACCATCACGTCGGGTACCACGCCGGCGTGGTCGACCCCCCAGAACGCGCCGGTCCGCCCGACGCCCGTCTGCACCTCGTCCGCGATCAGCGGGATCCCCCGCTCCGCGGTGATCTCGCGCATCCGGCGCAGCCAGCCGTCCGGGGCGGGGATGACCCCGCCCTCGCCCTGCACGGGTTCGACGATCATGCCGGCCGGCAGGGTCACCCCGCTCTTGGGGTCGTCCAGGAGGTTCTCGGTCCAGTGGGCGGCGAGCCGGGCGCCCTCGGTTCCGCCGACGCCGAACGGGCAGTGGTGGTCCTGCGGGTAGGGCAGCCGGGTCACCCGTACGTCCGTGGCACCTCCCGACGCGTCAAGGGCGCCGGCGGTCATGCCGTGGTAGGCCCCGGTGAAGGCGAGCAGCCCCGAGCGTCCGGTCGCGGTGCGGACCAGTTTGAGCGCGGCCTCCACCGCGTCCGTGCCGGCCGGCCCGCAGAACTGGATGCGGGCGTCGGCGGCCAGCGCGGGCGGCAGGTTGGTGAACAGCTCGGTGGTGAAGGCGTCCTTGACCGGGGTCGCGAGATCGAGCACGTGCAGCGGGGCGCCGGAGTCGAGGACGCCGCGGATGGCTTCGAGCACCACCGGGTGGTTGTGCCCGAGGGCGAGGGTGCCGGCTCCGGAGAGGCAGTCGAGGTAGCGCCGCCCGTCGGCGCCCTCGATCGTCAGCCCGCGGGCCCGCACCGGGACGACGGGCAGGGAGCGCGCGTACGTCCGGGCCGCGGACTCCCGCTGGGCCTGCCGGCGGAGGATGCCCTCGGGGGACGCGGCGGGCGGGGCAGACGGGGCAGGACCTCCGGCCGCCCGGCTCCCCTGCGCCGGCACCTGCGGCGGGGACGGGGACGGGAGCTGTGGCGCGATCTGGGGCGGAACCGGCGACTGAGCCGGGGACTGAACCGGCGGCAGGACCGGGGACTGAACCGGCGGCAGGACCGGGGACTGAACCGGCGGCAGGACCGGCGTCTGAGTCAGTGACGGGATCTGCGACGGCATCGGCGGCGGGATCTGCGCCGCGGCGGCTGCCGCGGCCGCGGCCTGCTCGGTCAAAGCCACGAGTGTCGGTCCTCCCGCACGGATTGCTCTTCCGGATTGCGCCTCGAACATGAACGCTGCATCCCCATCCCCCGTACGTACCAACGACGGTGACGGCGGCGGATCACGGGTGGGCCCAAGATCCTTGCCCGGCCGGGGCCGAGAGCCGGAACCGGCGCCCCGGGCTGTGTCGTCCTGCGCAGCAGCGGCATAGTGGGGGGCTGCACTCAGCGGGACTCCAAACGCACCACCTCACTACCCGAACCACCCCAGGGGGACTGACGACATGCGACCGAACCGACCGGTCACCGCGATCCTGTGCGCGGCCGCGATAGCGCTGACCGCCGCGGCCTGCGGACCCGGCGACGGTGAGGCCGGCGGCGACGCCAAGCCGACCGTGGCGGCGAGCCTCCCGGCCGGGGCCGACGGGATCAAGATCCCGGACCAGCTGAAGGAGAAGCTCAAGGAGCACGGCTTCGACCTGGAGAAGTGGAAGGGGGGTGAGTGGAAGAACTGGAAGAAGGACGACTGGCTCCGCGAGGCGGGCGACTACATCAACCCGATCATCGAGGACCTGTGGGACCCGGACCGGATGCGTGACGCTGAGCAGCCGCAGCGCCCGTCCGTCGACCCGGACGCGGGCAAGGACCAGGGCGTCACCGACCCGACCCCGGCCCCGGTGACGGCCAGGGCCGCGAACCCGCCCTACCACCAGAGCGTTCCGGAGTCCGGCAAGGTCTTCTTCGACGGGCCCGAGGGCTCGATGGTCTGCTCGGCCACCGTGGTCAAGGACCCCGCCCACCCCGGCAAGTCCAACATGGTCTGGACGGCCGGCCACTGCGTGCACGCGGGCAAGGCCGGCGGCTGGTACCGCAACATCGCCTTCGTCCCGTCCTACAACAACGCGGGCAAGCAGGCGGCGCAGCTCAAGGGCGCGCCCCGCGAGCAGGTGGCTCCGTACGGCGTGTGGTGGAGCGACTGGGCGCAGACCTCCGACCAGTGGATCTCGACCGGTGGTCCGACCGGCGGCGCGGGCGCCCCGTACGACTTCGCGGTGCTGCACGTGACCCCGGAGAAGGGCAGTGGCAAGTCCCTGGAGGAGACGGTCGGTTCGGCGCTCCCGGTGGAGTTCAACGCCCCGGCCGTGGGCAAGGTCGCGAGCATCACCGCCACGGGCTACCCGGCGGCGGCCCCCTTCGACGGCCAGAAGGCCTTCCAGTGCGCGGACAAGCCGGGCAGGCTGTCGCTGGCCGCTGCCGACCCGGTGATGTACCGCATCGGCTGCACCATGACCGGCGGTTCCTCCGGTGGCGGCTGGGTCGCGCAGGGCGCCGACGGCAAGCCCGCGCTGGTGTCGAACACCTCGATCGGCCCGGCCAAGGCGGGCTGGCTGGCCGGACCCCGGCTGGGCCCGGAGGCGAAGGGCATCTTCGACGCCGTCAGCGGCAAGTTCAAGTAGCCGCGACACGACCCGTACGAGGGCGCACCACACGCCACGACGCCACGACGGCACGAGCACGGCGTACGACGCCACGGCGACACCACGCCACGGCGGCACCACACAGCACTGAGGGCCCCCTGCACCGCAGGGGGCCCTCGGCCGTTCACACCGTCATCCGCTCCGGCGCGTCACTGCTTCGCGAGCGCGTACGGAGCCAGGTCCGCCGCCAGTTCCTGATGGACCCGCGCCTTGAGCAGGGTGCCCTCCGCGGTGTGCTCCTCGGAGATCACCTCGCCCTCGGCGTGCGCCTTGGCCACCAGCGAGCCGCGCGTGTACGGCACCAGTGCCTCCACCTCGACCTCGGGCCGGGGCAGCTCGGTGTCGATGAGCGCGAGGAGTTCCTCGATGCCCATTCCCGTGCGGGCCGATACAGCGATGGAGTGCCGCTCGATCCGCAGCAGCCGCTGCAGCACGAGCGGGTCCGCGGCGTCCGCCTTGTTGATCACGACGATCTCGGGCACGTTCACCGCGCCGACCTCGCGGATCACCTCACGCACCGCCGCCAGCTGCTCCTCCGGCGCCGGGTGCGAGCCGTCCACGATGTGCAGGATGAGGTCGGAGTCGCCGACCTCCTCCATCGTGGACCGGAACGCCTCGACGAGGTGGTGGGGCAGGTGCCGGACGAAGCCCACGGTGTCGGCCAGGGTGTAGATCCGGCCGCTCGGGGTCTCGGCCCGGCGCACGGTCGGGTCGAGGGTGGCGAACAGCGCGTTCTCCACCAGTACGCCCGCGCCCGTGAGGCGGTTGAGCAGCGAGGACTTGCCCGCGTTGGTGTAGCCGGCAATGGCGACCGACGGCACCTTGTTGCGGCGTCGTTCCTGCCGCTTGATGTCGCGGCCGGTCTTCATGTCCGCGATCTCCCGGCGCATCTTCGCCATCTTCTCGCGGATCCGGCGCCGGTCCGTCTCGATCTTGGTTTCACCAGGGCCACGGGTGGCCATGCCGCCACCGCCGCCGCCACCCATCTGACGGGACAGCGAGGCACCCCAGCCGCGCAGTCGCGGCAGCATGTACTGCATCTGCGCGAGCGCGACCTGCGCCTTGCCCTCTCGGGACTTGGCGTGCTGGGCGAAGATGTCGAGGATGAGGGCGGTCCGGTCGACCACCTTCACCTTGACGACGTCTTCGAGGGCGATGAGCTGGCCGGGGCTGAGCTCGCCGTCGCAGACGACGGTGTCGGCGCCGGTCTCCATGACGATGTCGCGCAGTTCCCGGGCCTTGCCCGAGCCGATGAAGGTGGCCGGGTCGGGCTTGTCGCGGCGCTGGATCACGCCGTCGAGTACGAGGGCACCGGCCGTCTCGGCGAGGGCGGCGAGCTCCGCGAGGGAGTTCTCCGCGTCGTTCACCGTGCCGGAGGTCCAGACGCCGACGAGCACGACGCGCTCGAGGCGCAGCTGCCGGTACTCGACCTCGGTGACGTCTTCGAGTTCGGTGGAGAGGCCGACCACGCGGCGCAGGGCCGCGCGCTCGGAGCGTTCGAACTGCTCGCCGTCGCGGTCTCCGTCGATCTCGTGGCTCCAGGCGACGTCCTCTTCCATCAGGGCATCGGCCCGAAGGCTCTCGGTGAAGCTCTGCGAGTCCGGCACGTCCTGTGCGTCCCGCGCGTCCTGGGAAGGGGAAGAAGAGGAGGTCATTGGATCCTTACGTCGATTCGAATGCGTCCGCGGCGCCCAGGAGGAGCAGGTGCTGGAACCCACGCACCGCAAGTGACATAACACTGTCACGTCCAACGTGTCACACCGCCGGGGGATTCCCCGAACGGGCCCGTCGATGGTGACATGCCCGTTCCTCGCCCGTCACACCCTTTTCCCCTCCCGGCGCGCCCGTGGGGTCGTCCTGTCCCTCCTCAGGCCTTCGCCGGACCGCCCCACTCCGGGTGCCCGGGCATCGCCGGGGTCGTCTTCCCGTACAGCCAGGGCTCCAGGAAGGCCCTCAGGTCCCGGCCCGCCTCCTGCGAGGCCAGGCGTACGAAGTCCTCCGTACCCGCGACCGCGTCCTTGTGCTCGGTCACCCAGCGCCGCTCGACGCGGTCGAAGGCCTCGGTGCCGATCTCCTGCCGCAGCGCGTACAGGATCAGCGCGGAGCCGTCGTAGACCACCGGCCGGAACAGCCCGATCTTCTCCCCGGGGGCGGCGGCCTTCGGGGCCGCCGGAGGCCCGCCCGCAGCCCGCCACTGGTCGGAGCGCTGGTACGCCTCGCGCATGCGCCGCTCCAGGGAGTACTTGCCGAGCCCGTCCGCGTACAGGGCCTCGTACCAGGTGGCGTGGCCCTCGTTCAGCCACAGGTCGGACCAGGTCCGCGGGGAGACGCTGTCGCCGAACCACTGGTGGGCCAGCTCGTGGACCATCACCGACTCCACGTACCACTCGGGGTATCCCTCCCCCGAGAACAGGCTGTGCTCGAAGAGCGAGAGGGTCTGGGTCTCCAGCTCGAAACCGGTCGTCGCCCGGGCGATCAGCACCCCGTAGTTCTCGAAGGGGTACGGGCCGACCCGCTCCTCCATCCACGCGATGTGCCCGGCGGTCTTCTTCAGCCAGGGGTCCAGCCGCTGCCGGTCCGCGGCCGGCACCACGTCGCGCAGCGGCAGGCCGTGCGGGCCCGTGCCGTGCACGACGGCGGACCGGCCGATCGAGACCTGGGCCAGTTCGGTGGCCATCGGGTGCAGGGTCCGGTACGTCCACGCCGTCGTGCGGCCCGTCCGGAGGGCCGGCAGCGCGGCCGGCACCCCGTTGGCGACGACGGTGAGACCGGCCGGGGCGGTGACCCGGAAGGTGAAGAGCGCCTTGTCCGCCGGGTGGTCGTTGCAGGGGAAGACGCGGTGGGCGGCGTCCGCCTGGTTCGCCATCGCCAGGCCGTCCTCGGTGGGCACCCAGCCCCCGTCGGCGGCACCGCGCGGGTCGCTGGTGTGCCGGACGGTGATGCGCAGTGCGGAGTTCTCACCCACCGGTCGCGCCGGGGTCAGCACCAGGTCCTCGCCCGCGCTCTCGAACTGCGCCGGTACCCCGTTGACCTCGGCGGACGCCACCGTTCCGCGGCTGAAGTCCAGGTTGATCCGCTCCAGCGCGTGCAGGGTGCGGGCGTTGATGACGGTGACCGCGTCCAGCGGGGTGCGGTTGTCCTTGTACGTGAAGGACAGGTCGTACGAGAGCACGTCGTACCCGGGGTTGCCCAGTTCCGGGAAGAGGCGGTCGCCGATGCCCAGCGCCTTCGGCGGGGGCAGCACGGCGGCGACGAGGGTGAGGGAGGCCGCGGCGAGCAGGGCTGCGCGCAGGCGGGGGGAAGTGAGCTGCATCCACCACCGCTTACCAGCGCCCGTCCCCCGGCCGGGCACGACGCGCGACGGCGCCACCCGAACGGGTCCCTTCGCTGCTGCACCCCCGCTGCTCCACCCCCACGCGCCGGGCCCGGCCGGCGACAGCGGTCCGACCGCTCTGACCGGCCCGACAACCCCCCGGAACCCTCAGGCGCGGCTGACGTCGTACACGCCGGGCACGTCCCGCATCGCCCGCATGAGGGCGGGCAGCCCCGCCGCGTCGGGCAGCAGCAGGGTGTAGGAGTGCCGGACCCGCTGCTCGACCGGCGGTTCCACGGTCGCGGAGACGACCTCGACGCCCTCCCGGGCGATGGCCTCGGTGAGATCGGCCAGCAGGTGCGGGCGGCCGAACGATTCGGCGAGCAGCGTGACCCGGCAGTCGGCGGTCGCCCGCCAGTGAACGGCTACGGAGGTCCGCCCCACCGCCCGCATCTGGGCCACCGCCGCGCAGTGGATGCGGTGCACGGTCACGGCCCCGCCCCGTACGACGAACCCGGCGACCGCGTCGGGTGGCACCGGCGTGCAGCAGCCGGCCAGCCGTACGTGGGCGTCGGGGAGGTCGGCGACCGCGTTGCCCCCGCCGCCCCGGGCCCCGACGACGGACAGCGGTGCCCGGGCGGCCGTGGTGGTGGCCATCGCCCGGTCGGGGTGGGCTTCGAGCCAGCTGGCGATGGCGATCCGGGCGGCCGGGGTGCGCGCGTGCTCCAGCCATTCGGCGGCGGGCCCCGAGGAGGCGTCCTGTGCGAGCAGCAGCTGCACGGTGTCGCCGTCGGACAGCCGGGACGCCAGCGAGGTGAGACGCCCGTTGACGCGGGCGCCGATACAGCCGTGGGCGGCCGCCCCGTGCTGCGCGTAGGCGGCGTCGATACAGCTGGCCCCGGCCGGCAGGCCCAGGGTCCCGCCGTCCGCCCGGAAGACGGTGATCTCCCGGTCCTGGGCCAGCTCCGCGCGCAGCACGGTCCAGAAGGTGTCGGGGTCGGGCGCGGACTGCTGCCAGTCGAGCAGCCGGGACAGCCAGCCGGGCCGGGTCGGGTCGACCCGCTCCTCGTCCGGGTCGGCCGCCGCGTCCGGGGCCCCGGTGGCGTACGGATTGCCGAGCGCGACCACGCCCGCCTCCGCGACGCGGTGCATCTGCCGGGTCCGCACGATGGTCTCGGCGACGTATCCCTCGGGCGTGGCGACGGCGGTGTGCAGGGACTGGTAGAGGTTGAACTTCGGGACGGCGATGAAGTCCTTGAACTCCGAGACCACGGGGGTGAAGCAGGTGTGCAGCTCGCCCAGTACCGCGTAGCAGTCGGCGTTCTCGGCGACCAGGACGAGGATGCGGCCGAAGTCGGAGCCGCGCAGTTCGCCACGGCTCAGGGAGATCCGGTGTACGGAGACGAAGTGCCGTGGCCGGACCTGCACTTCGGCTGCGATGCCCGCGTCGCGCAGGACGGCCCGTACGGAGTCGGCGATGGCGGGCAGTGGGTCGCGCTCCCCGGCGTGGGCCGCGATCAGCGCGCGGGTGCTCTCGTACTCCTCGGGGTGCAGGATCGCGAAGACGAGGTCTTCCAGCTCGGTCTTCAGGGCCTGTACGCCGAGCCGTTCGGCCAGGGGGATGAGAACGTCACGGGTGACTTTGGCGATGCGGGCCTGTTTCTCGGGGCGCATCACGCCGAGGGTGCGCATGTTGTGCAGCCGGTCGGCCAGTTTGATGGACATCACGCGGACGTCGTTGCCGGTGGCGACGAGCATCTTGCGGAAGGTCTCGGGCTCGGCGGCGGCGCCGTAGTCGATCTTCTCCACCTTGGTGACGCCGTCGACGATGAAGCAGACCTCGTCGCCGAACTCGGCGCGGACCTGATCGAGGGTCACCTCGGTGTCCTCGACGGTGTCGTGGAGCAGGGAGGCCGTCAACGTGGTGGTTTCGGCGCCGAGTTCGGCGAGGATCAGGGTGACGGCGAGCGGGTGTGTGATGTACGGCTCACCGCTTTTGCGCATCTGGCCGCGGTGAGAGGTCTCCGCGAGGAGGTAGGCCCGCCGCAGGAGGGACAGATCGGCGTCCGGATGATGCGCGCGATGTGCCTCGGCGACATGGCCGATCGCGTCGGGGAGCCGGCCCCGGGAGGTGGGCCCGAGGAGGGCCGCGCGCCCGAGCCTGCGCAGATCGAGCCTGGTCCGGCCCCTTCTACGGGGCTCAGGGCACGCTTCGGGGTGTGCTTCGGGGTTCGTGGCCTCTGCACTCATGGGCACCTCCGGCGGCTTCGACCGGCGGTGGTGGGCATGGGGTGAGCCCTCAGGGCCGGTGCCTGATGTTACCGACCCCACCACGTGGCGCAGTCCACCTCTCGCTCAGCGTGAAACGGATCACCCATTAGAGGGAAGCTTCAGCTGAAGGCCGTTTCGGTGAGCCAGTCCGCGTCGAACTCGCCCGTGGCCACGATCACGGCCGGTCCGGTCATCTCGATCTGCCCGTCGGGGTGCTCGGTGATGACCAGGGTGCCGCCGGGGAGGTCGACGGTGTAGGTGGCCGGTGTGCCGGTGGCCGCCGGGTCGGCGCCGTCGCGGCGGATGGCGGCCACGGCGACGGCGCAGGCGCCGGTACCGCAGGAGCGGGTCTCGCCGGAGCCGCGCTCGTGGACGCGCATGGCGACGTGCCGGGGGCCGCGGTCGACGACGAACTCGACATTGGCACCGGCCGGGTAGGCGGACGCCGGGCTGAACGGCGGGGCGGTGTACAGGTTCCCGGCGTCGTCGAGGCTTTCAACGAAGGCCACGGCGTGCGGGTTCCCCATGTTCACGTTGCGCGCGGGCCAGCTGCGGGCGCCGACCGAAACGGTGACCTCGCCCTCGGGGAACTCGGCGCGCCCCATGGAGACGGTGACGTCCCCGCCCTTGTCGAGGTGGACCCGCTTGACTCCGCCGCGGGTGGCGACGGCGATGCCCCCGGGCTCGACGTGACCGGCGTACTGGAGGTAGCGGGCGAAGACGCGCACGCCGTTGCCGCACATCTCGGCGACGGAGCCGTCGCTGTTGCGGTAGTCCATGAACCACTCCGCCTCGCCGGCCAGGTGCGCCGCCTCGGGGTGCGCGGCGGACCGGACGACGTGCAGTACGCCGTCCGCGCCGATGCCGGCCCGCCGGTCGCACAGCTTGGCGACGGCGGCCGGGGACAGCTCGACGGCGTTGGCCGGGTCCGGGACGATCACGAAGTCGTTCTCGGTCCCGTGGCCCTTGAGGAAGGGGAGGGTGCTCTGCGTCACCGCCCCATGGTACCGAGCCCCAGCTCAGGGGCGTGGATCGGTCCGGATCGCGGTCAGCGCAGCCGGGCGACCCGGTAGACGGCGAGCGCTACGACGGCCAGTGCGGCCACGGCGTACAGCGCGGCCATCCGCCAGTCGGGGCGCCGCCCGCTGCCCCGTGCCGGGAGCCCGGGCCAGGTGTGGCCCACGCGGCGCGCGGCCATCATGCCCCAGCCGCCGGCGCAGCAGCTGATGAGGAAGCCGAGCATGGCGACCACGGCTCCGCCGTCGCCGAATTCGAAGGCGAGCGGGAAGGCGAACATCAGCGAACCGGCCGCGGCGAGCATCACGATGGGGGCGATCTGCCACAGGCGCAGGCGGCGCTGCGGGCGCAGTTCCACCTCGTACTCGGGTCCGGAGGCGGCGGCCTCGGCGGAGTCCGGTGCGTCCGGTCCGTCGGGGGTCAGCCGTGCGGGGTCGGCGGGCAGCCCGAGCCCGTCGGGCGCGTCGAGCGCCTCGGGGCCGACGGGCGCGCGAGGCACGCCGACAGGGCTCGGTGTACCCGGGGTGCCGGGAGCGCCCGGGGTGCCCGGAGCGTCGTGAAGCGTCGGCTCCACTTCTCGCCGGGCGTCGTCCCGCCCGGTGTCACGAGGGCCGGCCTCCATCGCCACGCGCCCTCCCCACTCGGACTTCGAACGCCGCATGTTCACCGCCGGTGACCGCACCGGCCGGAGTTTGATGATGGCACGGTCGCGGACCCGGGACGGGCGCCCGGAGCTTCCCGATGCCATCACGTGATCAGGCTGTGACCGGTCGTTCGACCAACGACTGCGCGAGTCCGGGGAGTTCCCCGCGGTCGGCGGCCGCCCCGCTGAGCCAGTGGACCCGCGGGTCGCGGCGGAACCAGGAGTCCTGTCGGCGGGCGAACCGCTTGGTCGCGCGGACCGTCTCGGCCCTGGCCTCGTCCTCGGTGCACTCCCCCGCGAGGGCGGCCAGTACCTGCTGGTACCCGAGCGCCCTGGAAGCGGTGATTCCGTCGCGCAGCCCCTTGCCCTCCAGCGCGCGGACCTCGTCCACCAGGCCGTCCTCCCACATCCGGTCCACCCGCAGCGCGATCCGCTCGTCGAGTTCGGGCCGGGCCACGTCGACGCCGATCTGGACGGTGTCGTAGACGGACTCGTGGCCGGGCAGGTTGGCGGTGAAGGGGCGGCCGGTGATCTCGATGACCTCCAGCGCGCGGACGATGCGCCGGCCGTTGCTGGGCAGGATGGCCTGGGCCGCGGCCGGGTCGGCGGCGGCGAGCCGGGCGTGCAGGGCGCCGGGGCCGCGCAGGGTGACCTCTTCCTCCAGCCGGGCCCGGACCTCGGGGTCGGTGCCGGGGAACTCCATGGCGTCCAGGGCACCGCGGACGTACAGCCCGGAGCCGCCGACGAGGACCGGGGTACGGCCCTGCGCGAGGAGTCTGTCGATCTCGACGCGGGCCAGGCGCTGGTACTCGGCGACGCTGGCGGTCTCGGTGACGTCCCAGATGTCGAGGAGGTGGTGCGGGACGCCGCCCCGTTCCCCGGTCGTCAGCTTGGCGGTGCCGATGTCCATCCCCCGGTACAGCTGCATGGAGTCGGCGTTGACGACTTCACCGTCGAAATGACGGGCCAGTGCGACGCCCAGATCGGACTTTCCGGCTGCCGTGGGACCGACGACGGCGATGACCCGCGGGGCGGGGGCTGCTTTCCTCACTGCCCCAGTCTCGCAAACCTCTGGGCATGTACCCGATCGGGTTACGTGACGGGGCCGGGCCGGGGTCGTTGCCCTGGCGAGGTTCCGCCGGGCGTGCGCCCGGCGGAGGCCGGTCCGGCCAAGGCGGAACTTCACTCACACGAGTAACGTTATGGGAGTAGACATGGGCGTTTTTGATCGGTTTTTCCGTCGTAAGGACGAGGTTGCGACCGAGGAGGTCGCGGCGGAGGGCCTGACGGCGGAGTCCGCAGCGGCCGAAGCGGCCGAGGCCGAGCCGGTTGCCGCGGAAGCTCCGGTGGCGGAAGCCGTGGAGATTCCGAAGCAGCAGTCGGCCGAGGTGGCCGCGGACAGCGAGACCGGCGAGGGCGCCCGTACGTAGCTACCCGCCAATGGAAGGTGACCCATGGGCCTGCTGGACAAGATGAAGGCCAAGCTCGCTCCGGCGAAGGGCAAGGTCGGCGACCTCGCCCAGCAACACGAGGGCAGGATCGGCGAGAGTCTGGACAAGGTGGCCAAGGCCGTGGACTCCAAGACCAAGGGCAAGTACAGCGGCCACATCACCAGCGGAACGGGCAAGGCGAAGGACGCCCTGGGCAAGATCGCGCACAAGGACGCACCCGGCGGGCCGACGCCGCCGACGGCTCCCTGACGCGGTACCGGAAGGGGCGCGGGATCATCGGATCCCGCGCCCCTTCGCCGTACCCGGGGAGCACCCGGGGCGGCTACCCGGTCCCTCAGGACCAGGTGGCGACGAAGTAGCCCACGCCGTACGGCGCGTCCTCGTACAGCAGCCGCCCGTCGAGGCCCGCGCCGTCGGCCGCGCCGGCCAGCACCTGCCAGGGCGCCCGGCCCGCGGCCTTGAGCTCCGCGGCGAGCCCGGCGTCGAGAGCGGCGAGCGCGGCCGTGTCGGCCGCGCCCAGCGCGCGGGCGGCCCCGGCGTCGAAGGCGGCGGCGCGCTCGTCGAGGTAGCCGGGGGCCTTGAGGGTCCGGCAGGCGGAGCCGTCGCCCATCACGAGCAGCGCGACGCGCGCGTCACGCGCGGCCAGCTCCCGCCCGGCCTCCAGGCACCGCGGGGTGTCCAGCGACTCCCCCACGCCGAGCCCCTCGACCGGGGCGGCTCCCCAGCGTGCGTGCCGCAGCAGCCAGGCACCGACCGCCAGCGGGGCGGGCAGCGACCGGGGGCCCTCTTCGCCCTCCCCGAGCTGTACGTCGGCCGCGACGCCGAAGCCGCGGAAGGTGCCGCGGGCGCCCGGCGGGTAGGCCCCGTGGTGCTCCTGGTCGGCGGCTCCGACGACGACGAGCAGGTCGGGCCGGGAGGCGGCGAGCACGGCGAGCGCGTCGGAGCAGGCGGTGCGGGCGGCGCCGAGTTCGGCGGCGGCCCCCGCGGCGACCTCCGGCACGAGCAGCGGCGGGGCGGGACAGACTGCGGCGGCTACGAGCATGATCCGCAGCCTAGCCGTCGCCGGGCGGGGCGGGGGCCTTCCTGGCCGGGGCCCTGCCGGAGCCCGGCCGCGCCGCAGGCGGCCCCCGGCTGCGCCGGGCTTCCTGGGGCTCCGCCCCAGACCCCGCGCCTCAAACGCCGGCGAGGCTGGAAGCCCGGCCCCTCACGACGGCGAGGCTGGAAGCTGGCCCCTACAGGACCGCGAGCCTCGAAGCCTGGCCCCTCAGGACCGCGAGGCCGGAAGC
Organism: Streptomyces sp. NBC_01408; assembly: GCF_026340255.1. Classification (GTDB taxonomy): domain Bacteria; phylum Actinomycetota; class Actinomycetes; order Streptomycetales; family Streptomycetaceae; genus Streptomyces. Next base: position 617,677 of record NZ_JAPEPJ010000003.1, read on the forward strand.
CCGGCCTGTCAGGACGACGGGACCGCGCAGCCCGAGGTGGTGGCCGGGAGGGGGGCGGGGACGCCCAGGGTCGGGATGCCGAGCATGACGCCCGCGGGCTGGGCCGGGGCGGCGTTGCGCTTCTCCCAGGCGTCGCCGGCGCGGGTGCGGCGTACGGTCAGGGTCGGGCCCTCGGCCAGCAGGTGGTGCGGGGCCGCGTAGGTGATGTCCACCGTGACCACGTCGCCCGGGCGGACCTCCGACTCCGGCTTGGTGAAGTGCACGAGGCGGTTGTCGGGGGCGCGGCCGGAGAGCCGGTGCGTCGCGCCGTCCTTGCGGCCCTCGCCCTCGGCGACCATGACCTCCAGGGTGCGGCCGACCTGCTTCTTGTTCTCCTCCCAGGAGATCTCCTCCTGGAGGGCGACCAGGCGCATGTAGCGTTCCTGCACGACCTCCTTGGGGATCTGCCCGTCCATGTCGGCCGCGGGGGTGCCGGGGCGCTTGGAGTACTGGAAGGTGAAGGCGTTCGCGAAGCGGGCCTCGCGCACGGCGTGCATCGTCTGCTGGAAGTCCTCCTCCGTCTCACCGGGGAAGCCCACGATGATGTCGGTGGAGATCGCGGCGTGCGGGATCGCGGCGCGGACCTTCTCGATGATTCCGAGGAAGCGCTCCTGGCGGTACGAGCGGCGCATGGCCTTCAGGATCGGGTCCGAGCCGGACTGGAGCGGCATGTGCAGCTGCGGCATCACGTTCGGGGTCTCGGCCATGGCCGCGATCACGTCGTCGGTGAAGTCGCGCGGGTGCGGGGAGGTGAAGCGGACCCGTTCCAGGCCCTCGATCTGGCCGCAGGCGCGCAGCAGCTTGCTGAAGGCCTCGCGGTCGCCGAGGTCGGAACCGTAGGCGTTCACGTTCTGACCGAGCAGGGTGATCTCCGAGACGCCCTCGGCGACCAGCGCCTCCACCTCGGCGAGGATGTCGCCGGGACGGCGGTCCTCCTCCTTGCCGCGCAGCGCCGGAACGATGCAGAAGGTGCAGGTGTTGTTGCAGCCGACGGAGATCGAGACCCAGGCGGCGTACGCGGACTCGCGGCGGGTCGGGAGCGTGGAGGGGAAGGCCTCCAGCGACTCGGCGATCTCGACCTGCGCCTCTTCCTGGATGCGGGCGCGCTCCAGCAGCACGGGGAGCTTGCCGATGTTGTGCGTACCGAAGACGACGTCGACCCAGGGGGCGCGCTTGACGATCGTGTCGCGGTCCTTCTGGGCGAGGCAGCCGCCGACGGCGATCTGCATGCCGGGGCGCTTCGTCTTCATCGGGGCGAGCCGGCCGAGGTTGCCGTACAGCTTGTTGTCGGCGTTCTCACGGACCGCGCAGGTGTTGAAGACCACGACGTCGGCATCGCCGTCGGAGCCCTCGGGCGCGCGGACGTAGCCCGCGTCCTCCAGCAGACCGGAGAGTCGCTCGGAGTCGTGCACGTTCATCTGGCACCCGTAGGTGCGCACCTCGTAAGTTCCCTTAAGGTCCACTGCCGGGCTCCGGTCGCTGCTGCTGGTCATGGAACAAGGGTAGGCGCTGCCGCAGAGGCCTCCGGTCGCCCGGGCCGTGACAGGAGTGCGGGCGGGTGGCAGGATCGCAGGCATGCCTCTCGTACCGCCCCGGATCAGCAGGCGCCACGCCCTGCAGGGGATCGTGGCGGTGCTGGCCGTGCTCGCCGCCCTGGTGTGGTGGCTGCGGCCCTTCGGCGAGCCGGACCTCAAGGGCGAGCTGACCTTCAGCACGGGCGTGCGGACCGGGGTGTACCACCGGTACGGGCAGCTGCTGGAGCAGGAGCTCAAGCAGGACATGCCCGGGGTCGGGGTCCGGCTGGAGACCAGCGAGGGCTCGCAGGAGAACCTCCAGCGGGTGGCCGACGGGGAGGCCGACTTCACGGTGGCGACGGCCGACGCGGTCGCCAAGTACCGGCTCGACGGGAAGCCCGGCTCGCAGCTGCTGCGCGGCTGCGCACGGCTCTACGACGACTACGTGCAGCTGGTGGTGCCGGCCGGGTCCCCGGTGCAGTCGGCCCGTGACCTGCGGGGCAAGCGGGTCGCCGTCGGCCAGGCGGGGTCCGGGGTGCGGCTCATCTCGGAGCGGCTGCTGACGGCGGCGAAGCTGGACCCGGCGCGGGACATCACCTCGGTGTCGATAGGGATCGACACCATGCCGGCCGAGCTGGAGGCCGGGCGGATCGACGCGTTCTTCTGGTCCGGCGGCCTTCCGACCAACGCGGTGCGGGAGCTGTCGGAGCGGTTCGAGATCCGGCTGGTGCAGCTCGGCGACCTGGTGGAGCAGCTCCAGGGCAGCGGGAGCCCGGCGCGCTACTACCGGGCGGCGGTGATGCCGCAGGACGCGTACGCGTCGGCGCGCAACACCACGGCGGTGGCGACGGTGGCCGTGCCGAACCTGCTGGTGACCAAGGAGGATACGGACCCCGAGCTCACGGAGCAGTTCACCCGGACCGTGATCGCCAGCCGCGACCGCATCGGGCGCCAGGTGCACGCGGCGCAGCTGGTGGACCTGCGAACGGCCATCTACACGGATCCGCTGGAGCTGCACGAGGGCGCGGGCCGGTACTACCGCTCGGTCAAGCCCTGACGTTTCCGGTCAGGCCCTGACCTTCACGCGCCGGCCTTCCCGCCGTCCCGCCATCTGACCGTCCCGCCGTCCGGCCGTCCCGCCGGCGGTCTCAGGACGGCAGCAGCATCAGCGCCGCCGCGGCCGCGCCGATCAGGCCGGCGTGGGTGCCCAGGGCCGCCGGTACTACCTGGAGGTCCTGGACGAAGGACAGCGTGGCGTAGGCGGCGAGGTGGGTGCGGACCGGCGTGAAGAGGGTGTCGCCCGAGGCGGCGACCCCGCCGCCGATGACCGCGATGTCCGTCTCGACGAGGGTCGCGGTCGCCGCGATGGCCGCGGCCAGGGCGCGGCCCGCGCGGTCGAAGGCCGCCAGGGCCACGGGGTCGCCGGCCTCGGCCGCCGTCGCCACGCCCGCCGCCGTGGCGTCGTCGGCGGGGGTCCAGCCCTGAGCCAGGGCCCAGCCCGCGATCGCCGTGCCCGAGGCGATGGACTCGACGCAGCCGCGGCCGCCGCAGACGCAGGGGTCGCCGTCGAAGGCCACGCTGATGTGACCGATGTGGCCCGCGTTGCCGGTGGGGCCGGGGTGGAGCTGGTTGTTCAGGATGAGGCCGCCACCGACGCCCGTGGAGACCACCATGCAGAGCGCGTTCGCGTGGCCGCGGGCGGCGCCCAGCCAGTGCTCTGCGGCGGTCATCGCGACGCCGTCCCCTGCGAGCACAGTGGGAACGTCGGCCCCGTGGGCAGCCAGCTGCTCGGCGACCCGGTCCTGGAGCGGGAACTCCCGCCAGGCCCCGATGTTGACCGGGCTCACCGTGCCCCGGGAGGCGTCCACCGGGCCGGCGCTGCCGATGCCGCAGCGGACCACCGAGGGCCACAGCTCAGAGCCGGACAGGTCCGCGATGACCTCGGTCACCGCGGCCATGACGGCGTCCGCGTCGGCGTCCCGTGGGGTCGGGGTGCGGGTGGTGGCCGTCATCGTGCCGTCGGGGTGCACCAGCGCACCGGCGATCTTCGTGCCGCCGATGTCGATCGCCACCGTCGGGCCTGCGGCCGAGGCCGCGGCGCGCGGTGCGGGGAACGGGGCGGTGGGGGTGATCACGGTGGCGGCTCCAAAAAGGGGTCAGGATTCAGTATGCGCCGGGGGAGCCCCGGTGCTCTCGCGGGGCTCCAGCCGGGGACGCTCGCTCTCGCGGACCCTCGGCGGGCTTCCCGCGAGGACGGCGAGGAGCTCCTGCGCGGCGAGCCGCCCGAAGCCCGCGGTGTCGCGCACCAGGGCGGTGAGCCGGGGGTGGGTGACCCGGCAGAGCGCGGAATCGTCCCAGGCCACGATCGAGAGCCAGCCGGGCACGGGAATGCCCAGCTCGGCGGCGACCGCGCTGCCCGCCACGGCCATCACGTCGTTGTCGTAGATCAGCGCCGTGGGGGGCGCGGGTTCGGCGAGGACCCGGCGGGTGGCCGCCGCGCCCTCGGCGTCGGAGTAGTCGGTGACCACCGAGCGCACCTGGTCCGGGCCGAGCCCGCGGCGCGCCGCCTCCGTGTGCAGGGACTCCATGCGGCGGGCCGTGTGGGCGAGGCCGGGCAGCCCGGCAACGTGGACGATCCGGCGGTGGCCGAGCCCGTACAGGTGGTCGAGGACCTCGGCCATGGCCCCCGCGTCGTCCGCCGCGACCGAGGAGACGGTGGCGGCGGGCCGTCCGGGCCCGGCCTCGCCGACGGTGACCGCGGGCAGGGCCAGCTGCTCCAGGAGGACCGGGCGGGGGTCGTGCGTGCGCGGGTCGACGACCAGGACGCCGTCGACGCGGCGTTCGGCCCACCAGCGGCGGTAGAGCGCGCACTCCGCGTCGATGTCGTCGACCAGCTGGAACAGCAGGGCGATGCGGGAGGCGGAGAGGACCTCCTGGATGCCGGAGACGAGCTGGAGGAAGAAGGACTCGACGCCGAGCGTGTAAGCGGGCCGGGCCAGGACGAGGCCCACCGCGCCGGAGCGTTCGCCCGACAGGGCGCGGGCGGCGCTGTTGGGCTGCCAGCCGAGTTCCTCGGCGACCCGGCGGATCCGGGCGCGGGTGTCCTGGGAAACGCCCGGCCGGTCGTTGAGCGCGAAGGACACGGCGCTCTCCGACACCCCGGCCTGGCGCGCGATGTCCTTGATGGTGGGTCTGCGGGCCATGGCCTGCCTCATCATCCTTCGGGTGCGTCGGCGACGCCCGGTGCGGCGGGTGCACCGGGCAAGCCGTCCACACGGACGGCGATGGCCGGACCGTACGCGATCCTGCCCTGGCAGACGGCCGGACCGTGCGCGGTGACGTACAGCGGGCCCGCTGGGCGCCCCCTGCGGGTGCGGACACGGACCACCTGCGAGGGGCTTGCGGGCGGGCCGGTGAAGAGGGAAGGAGTGGTCACGGAGATGACTGAAATACCGCTGCCCATTTCCGCATACTTCCTCGACCGACGCCATTGACCGGCCGGAGCTAAACCGCATTAGCTCACCTCAGCTTGGGATCCCGGGACCCGTCTGTCAACGGGACTGAAGCGCATAAGTTCACGGCCGTACGAGGCCGGTGCATTCATTGCGCCAGATCGGGGTGGCCGGAGACAGGGCCCTGTTGACTTTCCCCCCGGACGGGCGGCAGGTTGTGGGTCACCCGGTGAATTCCTCAGGACTCCAGGGACTCCTCATGCGCGAAGAAGGCGCCCTTCCGGGGCCCGCCCGCACCCTCAGGTTCGGCGCCAACTACACCCCGGCGCGCGGCTGGTTCCACCACTGGCTGGACTTCGACCTCGACGAGGTCGGTGCCGACCTGGACTCGATCGCCGCGCTCGGGCTGGACCACGTCCGCGTCTTCCCGCTCTGGCCGGTGTTCCAGCCGAACCGGACGCTGATCCGGCCGCGCGCCGTCGAGCAGCTCGTCGCGCTCGCCGACGCGGCCGCCGAGCGCGGGCTCGACGTCAACGTGGACGGGCTTCAAGGGCACTTGTCCAGCTTCGACTTCCTGCCCGCCTGGACCCGGACCTGGCACCGGCGGAACATCTTCAGCGATCCCGAGGTGGTCGCCGGTCAGGAGGATTACCTGCGCACGCTGGCCGCGGCCCTGGCCGACCGGCCGAACTTCATCGGCATGACCGTCGGGAACGAGATCAACCAGTTCTCCGGCGCCCCGCACCCCGACCCCGACCGGATCACCCCCGACCAGGCAGCGCGCTGGCTGGAGCGGATGCTAGCCGCCTGCGAGAAGGGGGCGCCGGGGCGGTTCCACCTGCACGCCGAGTACGACGCCGCCTGGTACCAGGACGGCCACCCCTTCACCGCCGCCCAGGCCGCCCGGCTCGGCGCCGCCACGGCCGTGCACTCCTGGGTGTTCAACGGCACCGCGCAGCGCCACGGCCCGACGGGCGCCGCGACCGAGCAGCACGCCGCCTACCTGATCGAGCTGTCCAAGGCCTGGGCCCTCGACCCGCACCGCCCGGTGTGGCTCCAGGAGGTCGGCGCCCCCGCGCCGCTGATCGGGCCGCAGCAGGCGGCGCGGTTCACCGGGGCCACCCTCGCGAACGCCCTGGACTGCCCCGGCCTGTGGGGGGTGACCTGGTGGTGCTCGCACGACGTGTCCCGGGAGCTCGCCGACTTCCCGGAACTCGAGTACGGCCTGGGCCTGCTCACCAACGACCGCCGGACCAAGCCGGCCGGGGCCGTCGTCGCCCGCGTCGCCGGGGAGTGGCGGGGCCGCGAGCACCGCCCCGCGCCCCGGTCCACGGCGCTGGCCGTGGACGTCGGCCCGGCGTCGGCCGCGCCGCGCCGCTCCACGTGCGCGCCCGGCGGCGCCTTCTTCGAGGCCTGGTCGGCGCTGGCCGCGGACGGGGTCCGGCCGGCGGTTGTGCTGGCCGAGCTCGCCGAGGACCCGGCCCATCTGGCCGCGCGCGGCATCACCGAGGTGCTGCGCGTCCCCGAGGTCTAGGGGGTGTCCGGTGGATCAGGGCCGGGCCCGGCCCGACCGGCGAGACACCCCTGGTACGGTCCCCCACCTTCCGAGGAGCCCCGCATGTCCGAGAACGACAACGGCGTCGACCCTCGCACCACCGCCGCCCGAACCTGCCCGCCTCCAGCGCCGCCGGTGCCGCCGGGGCCGGACCGGCGCGGGGTTCTCGCCGCCGGGGCCGGGGCGGGAGCCGCCGCCCTGCTGGGCGGGCCCGCACTGACCCCGGCCGCCTCAGCAGCCCCCACCGCCCCGCCTGCCTCTGCCGCCGCGACCCCGGCCGACCTGGCCCCGTACGCCTCCTACTGGTACCCGGACTCGCTGCCGGGCGGCGCCCCCGGCCCCGGGATCGTGTGGCGCTCCCTCAAGGAGTGGAGACCCGAAACCGATCCCGACCTCGCCCACAACACCTCGACCGTGCCGCTCGCGCCGCGCTTCACCCCCGTACCGCCGCACCCCGGCGCCCGGACCGGCCAGGCCCGCATCTCCTCCCTCGTCTCCTTCGGCCCGACCGCGGGGAACCCGTCCCAGGGCTCCGCCACCGCCGACTCCTACGCGCTCACGCACTGGGCGTACATCGACGAGCTGGTCTTCTGGGGCGGCTCTTCCGGCGAGGGGATCGTGCTGGCCCCGAACGCACCCGTCATCGATGCCGCCCACCGCAACGGGGTCCGGGTCATGGGCAACGTGTTCCTGCCGCCCGCGCCCTACGGCGGCGATCTCCAGTGGACCCGGGACCTGGTCCAGCGGGACCGGCTGGGCCGCTTCCCGATCGCCGACCAGCTCGTGCGGGTGGCCCGGACGTACGGGTTCGACGGCTGGTTCGTCAATGCCGAGACGGACGGCGGCGACAGCGAACTGGCCTCCAGCATGCGGGAGTTCCTGCGCGCCCTGCGGGCGGCGGGCGACCGGCACGGCCTGCGGATCACCTGGTACGACGCCATGAACACCACCGGCCGGGTCGGCTGGCAGGGGGCGCTCAACGCGCTCAACCAGGAGTTCTTCGAGGACCGGGCCGGCCCCGTCGCGGACACGATGTTCGTGGACTTCCGCTGGACCCCGCAGACCCTCGCCGCGTCCGGTGCGCTCGCGGACCGGCTGGGCCGTTCCCGCCACGAGCTGTGGGCGGCCGTGGACACCGAGTCCCACGGCTGGAACTCCCCGGTCCAGTGGGACGCGATCATCCCGCGCGGGCGCGACCACGTCATCAGCTACGGCTTCTACCGGCCCGAGTGGACCCGCAACCACCTCACCGACCGCTCCCCCGGCGCCTTCCACCGGGCCGACGACCGCTTCTGGACGGGCGAGTCCCTCGATCCTTCCCGCCCGGCGCCCGAGGGCACCTGGCGGGCCCCGGCCACGGCCGTCGCCGACCGCTCCACCGTCAGCTCGCTGCCCTTCGCCTGCGCCTTCAACACCGGACACGGGGAACGCTGGTACGAGGACGGCCGGATCGCCTCCGACACCCCCTGGAACCACCTCGGGCTCCAGGACCGGCTTCCGGGCCGCCGCTGGGTCGTGGACACCGCCGGGGACCGGCCCGCCGTGAGCCTGGACTTCGCCCGTGCCTGGCGCGGCGGCTCCAGCCTGCTGGTCACGGGCCGGCTGACCGCCCCGGCCGCCGTCGGGCTGCACTCCACCCGGCTGCCGCTGACCCGCTCCACCGTCCTGGAGCTGGTGCACGCCACCGAATCGGGGGGCCCGGTCTCCGTGGAGGTCGGCGTGGCCACCCGCGAGCCGGCCGCCCCGGGCGAGCCCGTCCCGTACACCTGGCTGCCGGCCGGCACCCGGGACGGGCAGGCGTACGGCACGGGCTGGCGCACGACGCGGATCGGGCTCGCGAAGCTGGCGGGGAGGACGGCGTACGGGCTGGCGGTACGCATCACCGCGCGCGGCGGCGGGCCGGTGGCCTGGCGGCTGGGGGCCCTGTCGGTGCGCGAGGCCGGCCCGGCCCGGCCCCCGGCCCCGCCCACCGCCCTGACCGTGACGGCCTCGGCGCGGCGGGACGGCGGGGCGGCGCGGCGGGACGGCGGGGCGGCGCGGCGGGACGGCGGGGCGGCGCTGCGCCTGTCCTGGCGCCGGGCACCCGGCCCGGTGCGCCACTACGAGCTGTCCCGCGTCCTGCCCGACGGCACCCGCCGCTTCCTGGGCGGCACCTGCGCGGCCGCCTTCTACCTGCCCGAGGTCCCCCGCGCGGGCCGGGAGCGGGCGGCTGCCCTGGAGGTGCGGGCCGTGGACGAGCTGTACGCGGCCTCCGCCCCGGCCCGGACCGCCTTCCCCTGGTAGACCCCGGGAGCGCAGGCGTCAGGAGGTGTGGGGGTCGGTGCGCGGCACGGCCACCGTCACCCGCAGCCCGTGCGGCGGGTTCGTCTCGTAGGAGAGGGACCCGCCGCCCGCGGCGAGCAGGGTGCGGGAGATCGACAGGCCGAGCCCGGAGCCCTTGACGTTCTGGTGCCGGCCGCTGCGCCAGAACCGGTCGCCGACGCGGAGCAGCTCGTCCTCGGTGAGGCCGGGGCCGCGGTCGGCGACGACCACGTGGACGGAGCGGCCCTCGGCGGAGACCGACACCTCGACCTCCTCCCCGGCCGGGGTGAACTTGAGGGCGTTGTCGATCACGGCGTCGAGGGCGCTGGACAGGGCGATGGGGTCGGCCCAGCCGGTGACGGCACTGCGGCCCGTCTCGCTGATCCGGACGCCCTTCTCCTCGGCGTACGGGCGCCAGGACGCGACCCGCTCGGCGGTCAGCGCGCCGATGTCGGTGAGGCTGATCTCGGCGGAGGCGTGCTCGGCCAGCGCCAGGTCCAGCAGGTCGTCCAGGACCTGCGTCAGGCGCTTGCCCTCGGTGCGCACGGAGGCGATCTCCTCGTTGCCCTCGGGCAGTTCGAGGGCGAGCAGTTCGATCCGCAGGAGCAGCGCGGCGAGCGGATTGCGCAGCTGGTGGGAGGCGTCCGCGACGAACGCCCGCTGCTGCTCCAGTACCTCTTCGACATTGTCGGCCATCTCGTTGAACGACCCGGCCAGGCGCTGGAGTTCCGGCGGCCCGCCGGCGGCCGCGACCCGGGAGTTCATCCGCCCCGTCGCGATGCCGTGGGCGGCCGCGTCCAGGGTCCGTACGGGCTTGAGCACCCAGCTGGTGAGCCGCAGGGCGGCGCCGAAGGCGACCAGCATGGCGGCGCCGAGCCCGGCGGAGATGAGCAGCCAGCCCCGCAGGATCCGGCCGCGCATCAGGTCGGTGGGCGATTCGGTGGCGACGACCGCGACGACGTCCCCGTCGAGGACGACCGGGGAGGCGACGAGGAGTTTGCCGTGCGTCTGCCAGGGCCACACCTGGGGCGGGTCGTGGCTGCGGCGGCCGGCCAGCGCCGCTTCGAAGGCGCCGCGGCCCTCGCCCGTTTCGGGGAGCTTCCACCAGCCCGGGGAGCGGGCCATGGCGTTGTCGTCGCGGTAGAAGATGCCGACGCGGATGCCGTACAGCTCCTGGTAGCGGGCGAGTTCGAACTGGAGGGTCTCCAGGCGCTCGTCGGCGCCGGTGGATCCGGAGCCCTCGGCGTCGATGACGAACTGGGCGAGGGCGGCGAAGCGGGCGCTGTCGTCGATCCGGTCGACCACCACCCGCTGCTGCTGTCCGGCGGCCAGGCTCACGGCGAGCGGGAAGCCGAGCGCGAGCAGCACGCCCGCCATCAGGACGACGAGCAGGGGGAGGAGCCTGGCACGCACGGCAGTGGCCCGCTAGGGGGCGGCCGGGGCGACGAGCCGGTAGCCCACCCCGCGGACGGTCTCGATGAGGGCGGGCATCGCCAGCTTGGAGCGCAGCGAGGCGACGTGGACCTCCAGGGTGCGCCCGGTCCCCTCCCAGCTGGTGCGCCACACCTCGCTGATGATCTGTTCGCGGCGGAAGACGACGCCGGGCCGCTGCGCGAGCAGGGCGAGGAGGTCGAATTCCTTGCGGGTGAGCGGTACGTCGGTGCCGTCCACGCTGACGCGGCGGGTGGGCAGCTCGATGCTGACCGGGCCGAGCCGTACGACGGAGGGCGCGCCCGCCCCGGTGGCGGCGGCCTCCTCGGAGGCGCCGGTGCGCCGGGCCACGGCGTGGATGCGGGCCAGGAGTTCGCCGGTGTCGTAGGGCTTGGTGACGTAGTCGTCGGCGCCCATGTTGAGGCCGTGGATGCGCGAGCGGACGTCGGCCCGCGCGGTCACCATGATGACCGGCGTGGCGGTGCGCTTGCGGATCTTGCCGCACACCTCGTAGCCGTCCTGGTCGGGCAGTCCGAGGTCGAGGAGGACGACACCGAAGGGCGGGGCGCCGGCGGGCAGCAGCGCCTGCAGGGCCTCCTCGCCGTTGCGGGCGTGGGTCACCCGGAAGCCGTGCCGGGCGAGGATTGCGGACAGGGCGGCGGCGACGTGGTCGTCGTCCTCGACGAGCAGCAGTCTCATGGCGTCCCCCTCTCCTTCTCTTCGTTCGCTTTCAGCTTCTTCTTCAGCTTCCGTTCAGGGCCATCCTGCATCCATGCCGATGAGGAGTCCCACGTCAAGGGGGGTTCCGGTCCGGCGCGCCTTCCGTTATGCACCCGGTACGCGTACCCGGGCGGCTGTAGGGGGAGGCGTACGGAGCGTATCCGGGTGAGGCCGGATCGTTATGCTCAATTCTCCCTCAGATGTGATGACGCTGTGCGCAAGACGTCACTACTGTCCTCCCAACCGAGGAGGACGGAGCAAGAAGCCGATGAGCGGAGTATCAGTGACCAAGGACGTGCAGGACGCGGCCGGCGTCGCGGACGACCTGGTCGTACTGAGCAACGTCAACAAGCACTTCGGCGCGCTGCACGTGCTTCAGGACATCAATCTGAGCATTGCCCGCGGTGAGGTCGTCGTCGTGATCGGTCCTTCGGGATCGGGCAAGTCCACGCTGTGCCGGACCATCAACCGTCTGGAGACCATCGACTCGGGCGCCATCACGCTCGACGGCAAGGAACTGCCCTCGGAGGGCAAGGAGCTGGCCCGGCTGCGCGCCGATGTCGGCATGGTCTTCCAGTCGTTCAACCTCTTCGCGCACAAGACGGTGCTGCAGAACGTCATGCTGGGCCAGATCAAGGTCCGCAAGACCGATCAGGCCGCGGCGCGCGAGAAGGCCCTGGCACTGCTGGAACGGGTGGGTGTCGGCTCGCAGGCCGACAAGTACCCGGCGCAGCTCTCCGGCGGTCAGCAGCAGCGCGTGGCGATCGCCCGCGCGCTGGCCATGGAGCCGAAGGTGATGCTCTTCGACGAGCCCACGTCGGCGCTCGACCCGGAGATGATCAACGAGGTGCTGGAGGTCATGCAGCAGCTCGCCCGGGAGGGGATGACGATGGTGGTCGTCACGCACGAGATGGGCTTCGCCCGCTCGGCGGCCAACCGGGTCGTCTTCATGGCCGACGGAAAGATCGTCGAAGAGGCCGTGCCCGAGGCGTTCTTCAGCAACCCGCGCAGTGATCGGGCCAAGGACTTCCTGTCGAAGATCCTGCACCACTGACGGTCCGGGTCTGGTAGTCATCCGGGGGGCGGATCTCCGCTGCGGCCATTGCGTCGGTGCAGTGTCCGTCCCGCTCGTCGCCCGTCGTTCAACACCGTCTCATCCGAGGGAAGTTCACCATGAAGGTTTTCAAGACCGGTGCGGTCGCGGCCATCGCCGTCACCCTTGCGCTGACCGCGACCGCCTGTGGCGGTGGCAGTGACAAGGGCTCGGGCAGCACCGAGGGCGGTGGCGCCAAGGACAAGGTCGTCATCGGCATCAAGTTCGACCAGCCGGGTGTGGGCCTGAAGACCCCCGACGGCAAGTACACGGGCTTCGACGTCGATGTCGCCACCTACGTGGCCAAGGAGCTCGGTTACACCCCCGAGCAGATCGAGTGGAAGCAGGCCATCAGCGCCGAGCGCGAGAACCTGATCTCCAACGGCGACGTCAAGTTCGTCGTCGCGAGCTACTCGATCAACGACAAGCGCAAGGAGAAGGTCGACTTCGCCGGCCCGTACCTCCTCGCGCACCAGGACCTGCTCGTCCGCGCCGATGACACCAGCATCACCAAGGCCGAGGACCTGAACAAGAAGAAGCTCTGCTCGGTCACCGGCTCCACCTCGGCGCAGAACGTCAAGACCAAGCTGGCCCCCGAGGCCGACCTGCTGGAGCAGGGTGGTTACTCCGAGTGCCTCACGGGCCTGGAGAACAAGGCCGTGGACGCGCTGACCACGGACAACTCGATCCTGGCGGGCTACGCGGCGCAGGACAAGAACAAGGGCAAGTTCAAGCTGGTCGGGCTGAGCCTGAGCAACGAGAACTACGGCATCGGTCTGAAGAAGGGCGACAAGGACCTTCAGACCAAGATCAACGCCGCGCTCAAGAAGATGGTCGCGGACGGCGCCTGGGAGGCGGCCGTGCAGAAGAACTTCGGCCCGGCCAACTACAAGAACGAGCCGGCCCCGCAGATCACCGAAGGCAGCTGATTCACCGGTGAGGAGCGTCGCCGCCCGCCTGCTACGGGCGGCGGCGCACCTCGCCGGCCATCCTGGGGAGAGCGCAGGGCATCGTGTTCGATTTTCTTGATTCCGGGCAGTACGACCTGCTCGGAGCCTTCTGGGTGACGGTTCAGCTCACCCTCTACTCGGCGGTCGGGTCCCTCATATGGGGAACCATGCTGGCCGGGATGCGGGTCAGCCCGGTCCCGCTGATGCGGGGCTTCGGTACCGCGTACGTCAACCTCGTGCGCAACACTCCGCTGACCGTGCTGATCATTGCCTGTTCGCTGGGTCTCAGCCAGACCCTCGGCATCTCGATGGGCGGTGAGACGTTCAAGGAGACCGGATTCCGGCTCGCGGTCCTCGGACTGACCGCCTACACCGGCACCTTCGTCTGCGAAGCGCTGCGCTCGGGCATCAACACGGTCCCCGTCGGCCAGGCCGAGGCGGCCCGCGCCCTGGGCCTGAGCTTCGTCCAGGTGCTCACGCTGATCGTGCTCCCCCAGGCCTTCCGGGCGGTCGTCGCACCGCTCACGAACGTACTGATCGCGCTCACCAAGAACACCACGGTGGCGGCGGCCATCGGCGTGGCCGAGGCGGCCCTGCTGATGAAGGAAATGGTCGAGAACGAGGCGGACGCGCTCTTCGCCGTCTTCGGGGTCTTCGCCCTGGGCTTCGTCCTGCTGACCCTGCCCACCGGCCTGCTCCTGGGCTGGGTGGCCAAACGAGTGGCGGTGAAGCGATGACCTCCGTGCTGTACGACGCCCCCGGCCCCAAGGCCAAGGTTCGTAACTGGATCTACAGCGGCGTCTTCCTCGTGCTGTTCGGACTGGCCCTGTGGTGGGCGCTGTCCCTCATGGGCGAGAAGGGCCAGCTCGACGCCGACAAGTGGAGCCCCTTCGTCACCGAAGGCGAGATCTGGACGACGTTCCTGATCCCCGGCCTGTTGGAGACCCTCAAGGCCGGCGTCCTCGCCATGGTGATCGCGATCCCGCTGGGCGCCCTGCTCGGCATCGGCCGGCTCTCCGACCATGCCTGGGTCCGCGTCCCGGTCGGCGCGGTCGTCGAGTTCTTCCGCGCCATCCCGGTGCTGATGCTGATGCTGTTCGGCGTCGCCCTGTACGCGCAGTTCACCGAGGTCTCCTCGGACTTCCGTCCGCTGTACGCGGCGGTGACCGGCCTGGTCCTGTACAACGCCGCGGTCATCGCCGAGATCGTCCGGGCGGGCGTGCTCTCCCTGCCCTCCGGCCAGACCGACGCGGCCAAGGCGATCGGCATGCGCAAGGGCCAGACCATGGCCTACGTGCTGATCCCGCAGGCCGTCACGGCGATGCTGCCGGCTCTGGTCAGCCAGCTCGTGGTGATCCTGAAGGACACCGCGCTGGCCGGCGCGGTGCTCGGCTACGGCGAACTGCTGTCGATGAACCGGCAGATCTCGGCGAACTACAGCAACACCATCGCGTCCCTCGTCGTGATCGCGCTGCTCTTCATCGCGGTGAACTTCGCCCTCACCACCTTCGCCTCCTGGCTCGAAGGCCGGCTGCGGCAGTCGAAGAAGAGCACCGGAGTCGTGGTCCCCAAGGTCGACGACATGGCGACCGGGGCGAACAGCGCGGGCGGCTAGACCCCGTCGCCCTCCCGGTTCGGAACCCCCGACCGCCTGACATAGGGTCAGTCATAGTGCGTAGCAAGCGTGGTGCGGCGGAACTCTTCCGCCGCACCACGCGGCGTTCCCGGGCAGGTGTCACTTGACGCAGGCACCTCCAGTGGGTTGCATACGTTCTGTGATCACATACCGGACATCGGGAGCCGCGCCATGGACCCGGTGATCGTCGTCGGCGCGGGCCCCGTCGGACTGTCCCTGTCCCTCGCCCTGGCCGGCCAGGGCGTGCCCTCCGTCGTGCTCGACGAAGGCCCCGGCAAGGAGGAACCGCGCCCGGCCCGTACGGTCGTCCTGCACGCCGACACGGCCGCCATGGCCCACCGGCTGGGCTGTACGACGCTTCGCGACGAGGGAGCGTACTTCGCCGCCTGGCGCACCATGCGGCGCAGGCAGCACGCCCAGCGGATCACCTTCGACGACGGCCCCGCCCCGCTGCACCTGCCGCAGCACGCCCTGACGCGCGGCCTGCGCGACGCGGCCGCCGCGCACCCCCTGGTCCAGCTGATCACCGACAGCAGGCTGGACTCCCTGGAGCAGGACGGCCGCGGGGTCACCGCCCACACCCTGGGCGCCGAGACCACCTGGTGGCGCGGGAGCCACCTGGTCGGCTGCGACGGCGCCCGCTCCACCGTGCGCAAGCTGCTCGGCATCCGCTTCCCGGGCCGCACCGCTGTGGAACGCCACGCCGTGGCCGCCCTGCGCACCGAACTCACCTGGCCCGGCGAGGCCTTGCTGCACCGCGGCCACAACGACCGGCTCGCCGAGGTCACCGCGCGACCGCTGCCCGACGGGGTCTGGCGGCTGGACTGGCTGCTCCCCGCCCGGGGGGACCTGGTCACCCCCGACACCCTGGTGACCCTCATCCGGGACACCCTCGCGGCCTGGTGCGGGGGCACGACCCCCCGCTACGACCTCCTCGACACCGGGGTCCACACCCTCCACCACCGCCTGGCCCGGCGCTGGCGCGACGGACGCGCCTTCCTCGCCGGGGACGCCGCGCACCTGCTGGGCGCGCTCGGCACCCAGGGCGTCGAGGAGGGGCTGCGCGACGCCGAGAACCTGGCCTGGAAGCTGGCCCTGGCCTGGCACCACGGAGCCTCCGAGGCCCTGCTCGACAGCTACGAGGCCGAGCGGCGCACGGCGGTCGCGTCCCGGCTGCGCGCGGCCGACCAGGCGATGCCGGTCCTGCGCGCCGGGGGCGGCCTGCGCACCTACCTCCCCGGTGCCTCGCGTTCCGCCGAAGCCCTCCTTACCGACGGCCACCTGGGGCGGGGGCCGCTGGGCGCGGCGCCGACATACGCGCCACCGGTGGCCGTACGCGAGGTCCCGACGGCCACCGAACCGGGCGGCCCGGTGGCGAACGTCCCGGTGACGGCACCCGACGGGTCCACCGTTCCGCTGCGCGACCTGCTGGGGCGGGGCCGGCTGCTGGTGCTCCTGGTCGCCCCGGGCACCGGGGTCTGGGACCGGCGCCACTGGCTCGGCGCCGGGCTGATGCCCCGCCTCGCGGCGGCGGTGAGCGCCCTTCCGGTCCGCACCGACCTGCTGGTCGCGGACGCCTACCCGGGAGCCCCGGCGCACACCGTGCTCCTGGTCCGGCCGGACGGGCACCTGGCGGCGACCTTCGCCGGGGTCCGCCCGGCGGAGCTGTACGAGGCGGCGGACGCGGTGCGCGCGGGCGCTCCGGAACCGCTCCCGGCGCCCTCCGCGACACCTACCGCCGTGGCCGATTGACCGTCCCGCCGCCTCGTGGTTCACTCGCGGGCATGACCGGCAACGACGTACGCCTGTGGCGGAGGGTCCACATGGACCTGCTCCGCTACGCGGGCTGCGTGTGTCGCCCTTCCTGCTGATTCGCCTTCTTCCCCGCGCGCCCCGCGCCGTCACCGGCCCGCGCGCACTTCCGCGAACCCCAGGAACGGTCCCGCTCCATGTCTGCACCCGCGTACACCCCTGAGTCCGTCGGCTCCGTCGGCTCCATCGACCCCAGCGAATCCAGCGAATCCGCGCCGGCCGGGGGGCTCACGGCCGGCGCGCTCCTCGACTTCGCCCTGCGCACCGCCGCCGATCCCGAGGTGGTCGGCTCGCTGCCGCTCGACCCGCAGGGCCGCACCTGGATCCGGCTCGACGGCCCGGCCGGCAGTGAGGCCTGGCTGATCGGCTGGCCGCCGGGCACCGGCACCGGCTGGCACGACCACGCCGAGTCCCGGGGCGCGTTCGCCACCGCCCGGGGCCGCCTCACCGAGCACTCGCTGGCCGTACGGCTGCCCTCGGAGGGCTGGCAGTCGCTGCGGCTCGCCCCCGATGTGGACCGCAGCCGCAGCCTGGGCGCCGGTTCCGGACGGGCCTTCGGCGAGCACCACGTGCACGAGGTCCTCAACGAGTCCCCGGCCGAGCACGCGGTCTCGGTGCACGCGTACTACCCGCCGCTCCCGCTGATCCGCCGCTACAGCCGCACCGGCCCGCTGCTGACCCTGGAGCACGTCGAGCGTCCGGCGGACTGGCAGTGAGCGCCGCCGCCCCGGTCGGGATCGACGAGCTGCTGGAACGGGTCCGCACGGGCTACGCCCGCGTCACGCCCGAGGAGGCCTACGCGGCCTCCCAGGCCGGGGCCCTGCTGGTGGACATCCGCTACCAGGCCCTGCGGGAACGCGACGGCGTGATCCCGGGCGCGCTGGTGGTCGAGCGCAACGAGCTGGAGTGGCGCCTCGACCCCCTGGGCAGCCACCGCGCCGCCGAGGCCACGAGCCACGACCTGCGGGTGGTGGTGATCTGCAACGAGGGTTACGCCTCCAGTCTGGCCGCGGCCTCCCTCCACACCCTGGGCCTCCACCGCGCGACGGACCTGACGGGCGGCTTCCAGGCCTGGAAATCAGCAGGCCTCCCGGTAACCGGATCCAGCCCCGCCGCCGTCTGAGGCACGCGGGTCCGGGGACAGCACCCCCTCGCACCGCTCGGCGCCGGGGGCACATCCAGCCCCGCCGGTGTTTGAGGCGCGCGGGTCCGGGGGCGGCGCCCCCGGCAACGGCGCCGCGCCGGCAAGCAAGCTTCGCGGGCCCGGCGCGCCGCCGACGCCCCGGCGGCTCCGGCCGGGGCCGGTGGCCGTCACTCCCCCGGGTACACCAGGCCGTCGGCCACGTCGGCTTCGTCACCCTCCGCCTCCAGCGCGCGGCGGACCACCCGCAGGGCCATGCCTTCGGGGTACCCCTTGCGGGCGAGCATCCCGGCGAGGCGCCGGATCCGCTTGTCCCGCTCCAGGCCCCGGGTGGAGCGGAGCTTGCGCTCGACGAGTTCCCGCGCCGTCTGCTCCTCCTGCTCGGAGTCCAGCAGTCCCAGGGCCTCCTCCACGAGGGTGGCGTGCACCCCCTTGGTCCGCAGCTCCTGCGCGAGCGCCCGGCGGGCCAGGCCCCGGCCGCGGTGCCGGGACTCCACCCAGGCCCCGGCGAAGGCGGCGTCGTCGATCAGGCCCACCTCCTCGTACCGGGAGAGGACCTGCTGCGACACCTCCTCGGGGATGCCCCGCTTGTGCAGGGCGTCCGCGAGCTGGCGCCGGGTGCGCGGGTTCCCCGTGAGCAGGCGCAGGCAGATCGCCCGCGCCTGCTCCTCGGGGCTCTGGGGCGGCAGTTCCTGGCGGCCTCCGCGGCCGCCAGGAGTCTCACCGCCGCCCCTTTCCTGCTCCCGCACGGGTCAGCTCTTGGCCACGGCGGCCTTGGCCGTCGTCTTGGCCTTCGACGCCGGGGCGGGCACTGCGGCGGCAGCGGCGTCAGCCGTGTCGGCGGCGGCCTCGGGGGTGGCCGCGGCGTCCTTGCGGATGCCCACGCCCAGCTTCTCCTTGATCTTCCGCTCGATCTCGTCGGACAGGGCGGGGTTGTCGCAGAGGAACTTCCGCGCGTTCTCCTTGCCCTGGCCGAGCTGGTCGCCCTCGTACGTGTACCAGGCGCCGGCCTTGCGCACGAAGCCGTGCTCCACGCCCATGTCGATCAGGCCGCCCTCGCGGCTGATGCCGTGGCCGTAGAGGATGTCGAACTCGGCCTGCTTGAACGGCGGCGCGACCTTGTTCTTGACGACCTTGACGCGGGTACGGTTGCCGACCGCGTCCGTACCGTCCTTGAGGGTCTCGATACGGCGGATGTCGAGTCGCACGGAGGCGTAGAACTTCAGCGCGCGGCCACCGGTGGTGGTCTCGGGCGAGCCGAACATCACGCCGATCTTCTCGCGGAGCTGGTTGATGAAGATCGCGGTGGTCTTGGACTGGTTGAGCGCACCGGTGATCTTCCGGAGCGCCTGGCTCATCAGACGGGCCTGGAGACCCACGTGCGAGTCACCCATCTCGCCCTCGATCTCCGCACGCGGGACCAGGGCCGCCACGGAGTCGATGACGATCAGGTCGAGGGCACCGGAGCGGACGAGCATGTCCACGATCTCCAGCGCCTGCTCACCGGTGTCCGGCTGGGACAGGATGAGGTTGTCGGTGTCCACGCCGAGGGCCTTGGCGTACTCGGGGTCGAGCGCGTGCTCGGCGTCCACGAAGGCGACGGTGCCGCCGGCCTTCTGCGCGTTGGCCACGGCGTGCAGGGTCAGGGTCGTCTTACCGGAGGACTCCGGTCCGTACACCTCGATGACACGGCCGCGGGGCAGCCCGCCGACGCCGAGGGCGATGTCCAGCGCGGTCGACCCGGTGGGGATGACCTCGATGGGGTCGTTCGGCTTGTCGCCGAGGCGCATGACCGCACCCTTGCCGAATTGCCGTTCAATCTGTGCGAGCGCGGCGTCGAGAGCCTTCTCGCGGTCGGTGCCTGCCATGGGTTCCACCCGGTTTGCTTGAGTCGATCGCTTCACGCCATTGACGCTAATGCCTGCCACTGACAATGCGCCTCCACGACCGGTTCGGCTGTGGATAACCAATCAGAATGGATGTTCGATTTCCCTGTCAAGCGCGCCACGCCCGAGCCCCATCGGCTGGTGATCGATCCCCCGTCCGTCCGTCAACCCTGACGATCGTCGGGGTGGCGGGCCGCCGTTCGGCCGGGGTGCCCGGGCCGTGGCGTTCCTAGCGTCGGCGCCATGGAATCGATCGAGCGAAACGGGTGGGGCCGCCGGCTGCCGGCGGCGGTCGCGTCGGCCGGGGCGGGGGCAGCGGCCGTGGTCTGGCTGGCGCCCGGCGGGACCTTGGGTACGAACGAGCCGGCGCACGTCACTACGGGCCTGTCCGTACGGGTCCACCGGGCCCTGAACGGGAACGTGGCGGACGGGCCGTCGTGGGGCGGGGCCGTCCTGGAGGCGGCGAGCGAGGGCACGCTGCTGTTCCTGGGCCTGCTGCTGGTCTGGGCCGGCTGGACCGCGCTGCGCCGCCGGGACGCGCCGGGCCTGGCCGGAGTGGCGGTGGCGGCCGCCGGGACCGTGCTCGCGTACGGGCTCAGCGAGGCGGTCAAGCTCCTCGTCGACGAGGAGCGTCCCTGCCGGGCCCTGCCAGGGGTGGTGCCGGTGGCTCCGTGTCCCGCCGCGGGCGACTGGTCGTTCCCCAGCAACCACGCCACCCTGGCCGTCGCGCTCGCGGTCGGCCTGACCCTGGTACGGCCCCGGCTCGCCGCCCTGGCCCTGCCGGTGGCCGGGGCGGCGGCGCTGCTGCGGGTGCTGGCCGGGGTGCACTACCCGCACGACGTCCTCGCGGGCGCGGCGCTCGCCGCCGCTGCCGTGGTGACCGTACGGCTCCTCGCCCTGCCGCTCGCGGTGCGCGCGGCGTCAGCGCTCCTCGTACGGCGGCCGGCCGGACACCGCCGGGACCACGCCGGCCTCGTGCGCGACGACGGCCGCCGCGGCCCGGTTGTCGACGCCGAGCCGGGCGAGGATGGAGCTGACGTGGGCCTTCACCGTGCCCTCCGCCAGGTTCAGGCGGCGCGCGATCTGCCCGTTGGAGAGGCCGCTGCCGAGGAAGGCGAGCACCTCCCGCTCCCGGGCGGTCAGGGTCTCGACGCGGGCTCGGGCCGCTGAACGGCGGCCGGCCCGGGCTCCCGCACCGCCGGCGGCGAGGTGCGCGACGACGCGGGCCGCGACCTTCGGTGACAGGTAGGCGGCTCCTTCGGCCACCGCCCGGACCCCGGCGGTCAGTTCCTCCGGCTCGCCGGATTTGATCAGGAAGCCGGTGGCCCCTTCGCCGAGGGCGCGCAGGATGTACTCGTCCTCCCCGAAGGTCGTCAGCATCACGACTCCCGTGCCGGGTACGGTCCTTCGTATCTCGGCGGCGGCTTCGATGCCGTCCGTCCCCGGCATCCGGATGTCCAGGACGGCCACGTGCGGGCGGTGGCGCTGGGCCAGTTCCACCGCCTGGCGGCCGTCGGCGGCCTCGGCAACGACGGTGAGGCCGGGGTCGGTGGCGAGGACCGCGCGGACGCCCGCGCGGATCATGGGCTCGTCGTCGGCGATCAGGATCCGGATCATCGGACGTCCTTCCCGGTGAAGTTGTCGGTGGAGACCAGGCGCCCGGCGCGGAAGCAGAGACGGTAGACGTCGCCCGAGCGGTCGTCGAACGGGTCGGCGGTCTGTACGTAGAACTCGCAGGCCGCGTCCGGCGGTACGGGGGTGGGCGCGACCGGCCGGCGGGTCGTCTGGCGCTCGGGCAGGTACGGCGCCACGTCCGCGCGGGGCTGCCCGACGCGCAGGCCGGCGTAGTCCTGCGGGTCGAGTACGGACTGCCGTGCCGTGACGGTGTCCCACAGCCGGATCCCGCCGATGAGCAGCGCAGCGGTGCACAGCGGCACCAGCACGGCAGCGGTGGCGGTACGGCCCAGCCTGCGGCGGGCCCTGCGGTGCTCGGCGGGCAGCGTCCCGCCCGCGTCGTCGGGGCCGGCGGGCTGCGGGGAGGCCGCTCCGGCGCGGTGCGGGAGGGTGGCCCGGACGGCGAAGCCGCCGCCCTCGGGGCCCGCCGCGAACGCGCCGCCGGCCAGCCGGACGCGTTCGTCCAGGCCGATGAGCCCGAAGCCGTGGCCCTCTGGGGGCGCGGGAGGTACAGGGGCCCGGGGCCCGGGCGCGGGAGGTAGGGGCGGCGCGGCCTTGAGCCGGTCGGCCTGGGACGGAACCGCGGACGCGGCCACGGACGCAGGCACGGACGCGGGCACAGGCACGGGCGCGGGCACAGGCACGGACGCGTTGCCGGGTATCGGCTCGTCCGTCACGCTGACCTCGGTCCGTTCCTCCCCGTGCCGGAGGACGACGGTCGTCCTCCGCCCGGGCGCGTGCTTGGCCGCGTTCGTCAACGCCTCCTGGACCACGCGGTACACGGCCCGCTCGACCGCCCTCGGCGTGACGTCCGGCGCGGCCCCTCCGGCCGCCGCTCCGCCCTCCTCCCGTAGCCGCACGTCGAGCCCCGCCGCGGCCGCCCGGTCCACCAAGCCCGCCAGTTCGGCGAATCCGGCCCCGGGGCCGGCGGGATCCGCGGGATCCACGGGCTCGCGCAGCACGCCGATCACCTCGCCGAGCCGGTCCACGGCCGCCCCCGCCCTGGCGCGGATGTCCTGTGCGGCGGCCCGGTGCTCCTCGGGGAGGCCGGGGGCCAGCTTCAGCGCTCCCGCCGACAGGGCGATGAGGCTGAGGTCGTGGCCGAGGAGGTCGTGCATGTCCTGCGCGATCCGGGTCCGCTCGCGCAGCCGGGCTTGTTCGGCGACCAGCCGCTGTTCCCGCTCCAGCCGCCCGGCCCGCTCCCAGCCGGCCCGCACCAGTTCGCGGTACTGGCGCAGGAAGCGGCCCGCGAACCACGGCAGCATCGCCGCCACCAACAGCAGCCCCGCGAACCGGCTCGCCCACCCCAGCCACGTGGGCACCAGCAGCACGGCCGCCACCGCGGCCACGAGCACGGCGGCCAGGGCCGCGGCCGCGCTCCGGTTCCGCCCCGGCCGGCCGCCCGCGAGGAAGGCGCAGACCGCCGCGGGTACGCCCCACCAGAGGGTGGCGACGCCCGTGCCGGCGGCGACCACCGCTCCGAGCAACAGGCCTGCGGACAGTACCGGCGCGGGCACCCGGAACTTCATGATCACTGATCTCACCGACGCGACCCTACGGAAGCCGGCCGCCCCGCGGCACTGCCGAAAGTCCCATACCGACGGCCACAGCACCACCGCGGACGTCGGAGAACGGGCCGTCCTCAGCCGTCGACGCTCCCTCGACCCCCGGCCGCCTCGCCCTGTCGGCATCCTGCCCGGTCCGGGGGACCCCCACCCGCGGCACACCGGCCGGCGGCCCGCACAATCATGGCTTCGGCACGATGCAGGGGGACACAGGACATGAACAGACGCACGGCGACGGCCGCGCTCCTCGGTGCGGCGCTGGTCGCGGGCACCGCGGCATGCGGTGGCAGCGGTACGGGCACCGGGGACAAGGCCGCCGCCTCCACGAGCCAGAGCCCGGCCACGAGCCAGAGCCCCGGCGGGAGTCAGAGCCCGGCCGCCGGCCCGAGCCCGGCCGGCCCGCCGGGGCCGACGCTGGAGCAGCTCAAGGCCTTCGCGCTCGCGCCGGGCGACAAGGCCGGGCCGTACGAGGCCGCTGAGCCGCTGCTCGACGAGCCGATGAGCGAGATGTACGAGGCCGCGCCCGCGGCGTGCGGCCCGCTCAGCACCCTCGGCAAGGCCGGCCACACGGCCCAGGCCTACGTCAAGACGGACGTGCCCGGCGAATGGCAGACCGTCGACACGGAGATCCTGCTGCGCTCCTACGCGGGCGGCGGCGCAGCCGCGGCGATGAAGTCCCTGGCCGAGGCGGGCCGGCAGTGCGGCGGCGGTTACACCGAGGACCGGGCCCTGGTGGAGGCGAAGGTCCTCAAGGTGGAGCCGGTGAAGGCTCCCGCGCTCGGCGACGAGGCGCTGTCGTACCGGATCGTGGTGCAGGACGTGAAGGACAAGGACACGTCGCTGTACAAGTACCTGACGGTGATCCGCTCCGGGTCGGTGACCCTCTCCTTCAGGTCGGACGTCATCGACGTCAAGGACTTCGGCGGGGTGCCGGCGGAGGTGGTCACGGCCCAGTGGGAGAAGTTCGCGAAGGCCTCCGGCGCGGCCCCGGCCTCGTAGGAAGCGGCACATCGAGTGACAACCCGAGGTTGACAGTCATCTGACTGTCAACCTACGGTTGCACCCATGACGAACCCTTCCGTGGAACCCGTTCGCATGACCAATCCGGTACGCCTCGACGACCTCATCGAGGCCATCAAGAAGGTCCACACCGACACCCTGGAGCAGCTCAGCGGCGCCGTCGTCGCCGCCGAGGCCCTCGGTGACGTGGCCGACCACCTCATCGGCCACTTCGTCGACCAGGCCCGCCGCTCCGGCGCCTCCTGGACCGACATCGGCCGCAGCATGGGCGTCACCCGCCAGGCCGCCCAGAAGCGCTTCGTCCCCAAGACGGACAAGGAGGGCGACCCAGGCCTCGACCCGAGCCAGGGCTTCGGCCGGTTCACCCCGCGCGCCCGCAACGTCGTCGTCACCGCCCAGAACGAGGCCCGCGCCGCCGGCAACACCGAGATCCGCACCGGACACCTCCTCCTCGGCCTGCTGGCCGAGGAGGGGGGACTCGCGTCCCTCGCCCTCACCGCCCAGGGGGTCGCCGCGGAGGACGTACGCACCGCGGTGACCGCCACCCTGCCCCCGGCGGCGGCAGAGGTCCCCGACCTCGTCCCCTTCGACGCCTCCGCCAAGAAGGCCCTGGAGCTCACCTTCCGCGAGGCCCTGCGCCTCGGCCACAACTACGTGGGCACCGAGCACATCCTGCTCGCGCTCCTGGAGCTGGAGCACGGAACGGGCCCGCTCAGCGGCCTCGGCGTGGGCAAGGACGCCGTCGAGACCTGGGTCAACGACGCCCTGGCAGCCGTACTCGCCGCCTCGGACGAGAACGGGAAGTAGAGACGTCCGCGTGCTCCGTCAGCGCGTATCGCTTCACGTACGCGCCGAGGAACGCCTGGAGCGTGGCCACGGCCGGGATCGCGATCAGCGCCCCGACCGCGCCCAGCAGGGCGGTACCCGCGACGACCGAGCCGAAGGCCACCGCGGGATGGATGTCCACGGTCTTCGAGGTCAGCTTGGGCTGGAGGACGTAGTTCTCGAACTGCTGGTAGACCACCACGAATCCGAGCACGTACAGCGCGTACCAGGGACTGACCGTGAAGGCGATCAGAATCGGCAGCGCGCCCGCGAGATAGGTGCCGATGGTGGGGATGAACTGGGAGACCAGTCCCACCCACACCGCGAGCGCGGGCGCGTACGGCACTCCGAGGACGGCCAGCAGGATGTAGTGCGCGACCCCGGAGATCAGCGCCATCAGCCCGCGTGAGTAGAGGTATCCGCCCGTCTTGGCGACGGCGATCTCCCAGGCGCGCAGCACCTCGGCCTGCTTCGCGGGCGGCAGTACGGAGCACAGCGCGCGGCGCAGCCGCGGTCCGTCGGCGGCGAAGTAGAAGGAGAACAGCCCGATCGTCAGCAGCTTGAACAGTCCGCCGAGGACGGTGGCGGACACGTCGAGCACACCGGTCGCACTGTTCTGCACGTACTTCTGCAGCCAGTCGGAGCGCAGCAGGCTGTCCTGGATCTCCAGCCGGGACAGCTCGGTGCGGAAGGTCGTGTTGATCGAGTCGATCACCGAGTCGAGGACGCGCGGGAATCCTTCCACCAGGTCGATGATCTGTCCGGCGAGCATCGAACCCAGCAGGGCGAGGAAGCCGACGGCGAAGACGAACACCCCGAGGAACACCAGGAAGGTGGCGAGCCCGCGGCGCATGCCGCGGGCCGCCATCCGGGACACCGCGGGTTCGATCGAGAGCGCGAGGAAGAACGCGATCAGGACGTTGACGAGCAGTCCGATGAGCTGGTGGAAGGCCCAGCTGCCGAGCTGGAAACAGGCGACGAGGGCCAGTACGAGGATCACGGCGCGCGGCAGCCAGCGCGGCATCCGCGCCTCCGCCCCGGGCGGTGCTCCGCCGGCGGGCGGACCTCCCGAAGCGGGACCGCCGGGCCGGGCCGGGTCGGCCGGCCATGACGGCGCCGTCCCCGGGGTGTTCTCGGGCGGGTCGGTCGTCTCATCAGTGGCTGCCACGCGGCCAAGTCTGGCTCACCCGCCGCCCGTACGGCGAAGCGGCCTCCGACGTGGAGCCCGCCCGTCGCCCCCGAGTGCCGCCGCGGCCCGGCGCGTCAGCGCAGCGAGGCCGGCACGTCCATCGCCGAACACACCGCGCGCCAGACGTCCTTGGCCTCCCAGCCCGCGTCCAGCGCCTGGTGGACGGTGCGCCCGCCCAGCTCCGTCATGACGTGGTCCCGCGCGAAGGAGTCCGCGTAGCCCGCACCGAAGTGCTCCGCCATCCGCTCCCAGAAAATCGTCAACCGCATGCCTCCAGTATCCCGCCCCGGAGAGTGCACCCGCCCCGTTCGCCCTCCGGCGGCGCACCACGGCGTCCTACGGTTTCTCGCATGCCTGGAGACGAAGCTCCCCCGCCGGCCCCAACGGCACCACGGACCCCACCGGCCCCGCGGACCCCGCTGGCCCCGCTGGCCCCGCTGGCCCCGCTGGCCCCGCCGGCACCGTCGGCGCCGCCCGCGCCGCTGGCCCGCGCGGAACAGTTCATCTGGCTCACGGCCCGCGTGCTGGAGCAGCGCCGGTTCGCCTTCCACTTCCTCGGCGCGGACGCCGACGCGGTGGACACCGCCCTCGGCTCGTACCTCAACGGCGACGGCGGCTACGGGCACGCGCTCGACCCGGATCTGCGCGGTCCGCTCAGCCAGCCCCTGCACACCGCTCACGCCCTACGGGTGCTGGACGGCCTGGGCCGCTGCGCCGGGCAGCGCATCGAGAAGCTCTGCCGCCACCTGACCCGGGTCTCCACCCCGGACGGCGCGCTCCCGGTGCTCTCCCCGGCCCCCCGCAGCTACCCCTCGGCCCCCTACCACCCGGTCCACGACGACCCGCCGGGCGAGCTGCTGACCACGGGCCCGGTCGTCGGGCTGCTGCACCGCAACCGGATCTGGCACGCCTGGCTGTTCCGGGCCACGGACTTCTGCTGGGAGCGGGTCGAGACGCTGCGCCACTCCCATCCGTACGAGATCCAGAGCGCGGTGGCCTTCCTCGACGGCGCCCCGGACCGGGCCCGGGCGGCGACGGCGGCGGACCGGCTGGGGCGCCTGGTGCGCGAGCAGCGGCTGGTGGTGCTCGATCCGGGACGGCGGGGCGACCAGCCGCCCTACCCCGGCTACGCACCGGACGAGTACCTGTTCCCGCACGACTTCGCGCGGCGGCCCGAGTCACTGGCGCGGAGCTGGTTCACCGACGCGGAGCTGGGCCGCTCGCTGGACTTCCTCACCGCGCAGCAGCAGTCGGACGGCGGCTGGCCGGTGCACCGCCGCGCCTGGGCTCCCGGCAGCTTCCTGGAGCGGCGGCCCATCGCCACGATCGAGGCGCTGCTGACCCTGCGGGCGTACGGGCGGCTACCGGCCCCGGTCAGCCGCCCACCAGGGCCCGTACACCCGCGGTGACCAGCACGGCCGCGGCGACGACCACGAGGAAGGGGGCGCGCAGCAGCAGCGCGAGCCCGGCGGCGGCCAGTCCGGCGGCGCGGGCGTCGAGCACGAGCTCGTGCCCGGTGCTGAAGCTCTGCTGCGCGGTGAGCGCGGCGAGCAGCGCGACGGGCAGCAGGGCGGACAGCCTGCGCACCGTCGGCCGTTCCAGGACCCCGGCGGGGACGAGCAGCCCGGCGAGTTTGACGGCATAGCAGCCGACGACGGTGAGCCCGATGGCGATCCAGACGTTCACGAGCGGCGTCCCTTCATCCACAGCACGACGGGCGCGGCCAGCGCGGCGATCAGCACCGGCACCCCGGCGGGCAGCACGGGCAGCAGCCCCAGCCCCAGAACGAGCGCGAGGGCGGCGACGGCCCGCTCGGTGGAGCTCCGCAGCATGGGCGCGAGCAGGGCCAGGAACACGGCCGGCCCGGCGGCGTCCAGCCCCCAGGCCCGGGTGTCCCCGATGGCCTCGGCGCCCAGGGCGCCCAGCAGGGTGGTGAGGTTCCACAGCACGTAGAGGGTCAGCCCGGTGACGGCGAACCCGAGCCGGGCCGGCTTCCGGCCGGGCTGGGCCAGCGCCACGGCGGTGGTCTCGTCGATCACCCAGTGCGCGGCGAAGGGCCGTACGGCCCGGGGCAGGGCGAGCAGCTGGGACAGCCGCAGCCCGTAAAAGGCGTTGCGGGTCCCGAGGAAGAAGGCCCCGGCGGCGGCGGTGAACGGGTTCCCGCCCGCGGCCAGCGCTCCGACCAGGGCGAACTGCGAGGCCCCGGTGAAGACGAGCAGGCTGAGCACGCAGGCCTGGAGGGTGCTGATCCCGGCCCCTGCGGCGGTCACCCCGAAGGCGAACCCGGACAGCCCGACGGCCACCCCCACCCCGAGCGCGTCCCGCACCACCGCGGCGCGCGGCCGCTCCTCGGCGACCCCTTCGGGGGTCTGCTCCATCACCATCCGTTGTTCTCCCACGCCCCGAACGTACGCGGGGCGGGGCGGCCTGGTCTTGTACGTTCTTGCACCTCGGCCGGACCCCGCGGCGGGACCCCGGCCCGACCCCACGGCCCGACCCCACGGCGGGACCCCGCGGCCGGGTCCCGCCGCCGCACGGGGCGGGTGCGCCGCCGGCCGGGCCGGGGCGGGTGACCGCCCTGCGCGCGGGGCGCGGATCCGGTGCGGTCCGGTGCGGTCCTCGGTGGCGGTCTAACCGGCCCGTTCCCGCCGGTAGGCGCCCGGCGGGACCCCCACGATCCGGGTGAAGTGCCGGTTCAGGTGCGGCTGGTCGGTGAAGCCGACGGCGACCGCCGCCTCCGCCGGCGCGGTCCCCGCGTCCAGCAGCCGCCGGGCCCGCCGGACCCGGACATCGGTCAGCCAGGTGTGCGGGGGCATCCCGTACCGCCCGCGGAAGGCCCGCAGCAGGGCGAAGGGGCTCGTGCCCAGCTCCGCCGCCAGCTGCTCCAGCGACGGCGGATCCGCCATCCGCTCCTCCAGCACCGCCTTCGCCCGCGCGGCGTCGGCGGCCCCCGCCGAGCCCGCCGGCCGGGCGGGCAGCGGGCCCGCGTGCCGGCTGAGCATCCGCGCGACCACCCCGCGCAGCAGCGTGTCGGCGGCCAGCGCGTTCCCGGCCTCGGCGGCCCGGTGCACCTCGGTGATCACCCGTGCGCCCTGCGGGTCGGTGACCAGGTCGGCGGTGAAGCCAGGGGTCCCGCGCAGGGTGCCGAGCTCGGCGGCGACCTCGGTGATCAGGTCGCGGGAGGGGTAGAGGGTGGCGTACGCCCACCCCTCGGGCACCCCGGCCCGGGCGCTGTGCGGGACCTCGGGGTTGATCAGGACGACGCTGCCCGGGCCGGCGCGCAGGGTGCCGCCCGGCAGGCCGACCTCCTCGATCCCGCCGGTGACGGCCGCGAGGACGTACCCGTCGTGCGCGTGGCGCGGGAAGGTGTGGCGGACGTAGCGGGCGCGCAGCAGATCGAGGCCTGGCAGTTCCGCGTACTGCCAGTGCCGGGCCCACTCCCCGTTCCGGCTCCTGCCGTCCGTGCCCATCCCCCCATTCTGCGCCCCCGGCGGGACCGGTGTTTGCGCAGGTCCGGGCCGTTGTCAGTGCCGGGGTGCACGATGGGGGCATGGCCGGCTCCGCGCTCGACTCGTTCTCCTCCGCGACCCGCTCCTGGTTCACGGGGGCCTTCCGTATGCCCACCTCCGCGCAGGAGGGCGCCTGGCGGGCCATCGGGGAGGGCGCGGACGTGCTCGTCGTGGCGCCCACCGGCTCCGGCAAGACCCTCGCGGCCTTCCTCGCCGCCCTGGACGCGCTGGCCTCCACGCCTCCGCCCGCCGATCCGAAGAAGCGCTGCCGGGTGCTGTACGTGTCCCCGTTGAAGGCCCTCGCGGTGGACGTGGAGCGCAATCTGCGCAGCCCGCTGACCGGGATCCGGCAGGAGTCGGTCCGCCTCGGCCTGCCCGAGCCGGAGATCCGGGTCGGGATCCGCTCCGGGGACACCCCGCCCGCGGAGCGCCGGTCGCTGGCGACCCGCCCGCCGGACATCCTGATCACGACGCCCGAGTCGCTGTTCCTGATGCTGACCTCGGCGGCCCGCGACGCCCTGGCCGGGATCGAGACGGTGATCCTGGACGAGGTGCACGCGGTCGCGGGGACCAAGCGCGGCGCGCACCTGGCCCTCTCCCTGGAGCGGCTGGACGAGCTGCTGCCGCGCCCCGCGCGCCGGATCGGCCTGTCGGCGACGGTCCGGCCGGTGGACGAGGTGGCCCGGTACCTCGCACCGCGCGGCAAGGTGGAGATCGTCCAGCCGCCGTCGGCCAAGGAGTTCGACCTGTCGGTGGTCGTCCCGGTGCAGGACATGGGCGAGTTGGGGGGTTCCCCGGCGAGCGAGGGCAAGGAGGGCGGGGACAAGCCGTCGATCTGGCCGCATGTGGAGGAGCGGATCGCCGATCTGGTGCAGGCCCACCGCTCCACGATCGTGTTCGCCAACTCCCGGCGGCTCGCCGAGCGGCTCTGCAACCGGCTCAACGAGATCGCGTACGAGCGCGCCATGGGCGAGAAGCTGCCGGAGGGCTCGCCCCCGGCCGAGATCATGGCCCAGTCGGGCGCCGCCCACGGCGCTCCGCCGCTGCTGGCCCGTGCCCACCACGGTTCGGTGTCGAAGGAGCAGCGGGCCCTGGTGGAGGAGGACCTGAAGGCGGGCCGGCTGCCCGCCGTGGTCGCCACCTCCAGCCTGGAACTGGGCATCGACATGGGCGCGGTGGACCTGGTGGTGCAGGTGGAGTCCCCGCCCTCGGTAGCCTCGGGGCTCCAGCGGGTGGGCCGCGCCGGGCACCAGGTGGGCGCGGTCTCCCGGGGCGTGGTCTTCCCCAAGTACCGCGGCGACCTGGTGCAGTCGGCCGTGGTCACGGAGCGGATGCGGACGGGCTCGATCGAGTCCCTGCGGATCCCCTCGAACCCGTTGGACGTCCTCGCGCAGCAGCTGGTCGCCATGACGGCGATGGACACCTGGCAGCTGGACGACCTGCTCGCGCTGGTCCGCCGTGCCGCGCCCTTCGCGGCCTTGCCGGAGTCGGCGTTCACCGCGGTCCTGGACATGCTGGCGGGCCGTTACCCGTCGGACGCGTTCGCCGAGCTCAGACCGCGGGTGGTCTGGGACCGCGTCGCGGGAACGGTCACCGGCCGGCCCGGGGCGCAGCGCCTGGCGGTCACCTCCGGCGGCACCATCCCCGACCGCGGGCTCTTCGGCGTCTTCCTCGCGGGCGCGGACCCGAAGAAGGGCGGCGGCCGGGTCGGCGAGCTCGACGAGGAGATGGTGTACGAGTCCCGCGTCGGGGACGTGTTCACCCTCGGGACCACCTCCTGGCGCATCGAGGACATCACCCGCGACCGGGTCCTGGTCACCCCCGCCCCCGGGGTGCCGGGGCGGCTGCCGTTCTGGAAGGGCGACCAGCTGGGCCGCCCGCTCGAACTGGGCCGCGCGGTGGGCGCGTTCCTGCGCGAGCTGGGCGGCCTGACCGACGAGGACGCCCGGCTGCGGCTGCTGGCGGCCGGCCTGGACGCCTGGGCCGCGGAGAACGTCCTGGCGTACCTGTCCGAGCAGCGCGAGGCCTGCGGCCACGTGCCGGACGACCGGACCATCGTGGTGGAGCGGTTCCGCGACGAGCTCGGGGACTGGCGGGTCGTCGTCCACTCCCCCTTCGGCGCGCAGGTGCACGCGCCGTGGGCGCTGGCGCTGGGCGCCCGCCTCTCCGAGCGGTACGGGATGGACGCGCAGGTGATGCACGCCGACGACGGCATCGTGCTCCGTCTGCCGGACGCGGACCTGCTCTCCCTGGACCTCCTGGACCACGACCCCGCCGGCCCGGCGCCGTTCGAGTTCGATGACGGACAGGCCCCGCTGGGCGCGGCCGACGTCGCGTTCGACCACGGCGACGTCCAGCAGATCGTCACCGACCAGGTCGGCGGTTCCGCACTCTTCGCCTCCCGCTTCCGCGAATGCGCGGCCCGCGCGCTGCTGCTGCCGCGCCGCAGCCCGGGCAAGCGCACCCCGCTGTGGCAGCAGCGCCAGCGCGCCTCCCAACTGCTTCAGGTGGCCTCGGAGTTCGGCTCGTTCCCGATCGTGCTGGAAGCCGTACGCGAATGCCTCCAGGACGTCTTCGACGTCCCCGGCCTCACCGAGCTGATGGGTGACATCGAGGCGCGCCGCGTCCGCCTGGTCGAGGTCACGACAGCCGAGCCCTCGCCCTTCGCCCGGTCCCTCCTCTTCGGTTACGTCGCCCAGTTCCTCTACGAGGGCGACTCGCCGCTCGCCGAGCGCCGGGCGGCCGCGCTCTCGCTGGACTCACGGCTGCTGGCCGAGCTGCTCGGCCAGGCGGAGCTGCGCGAACTGCTGGACGCGCAGGTGCTGGAGGAGCTGGAGCGGGAACTGCAGTGGCTCACCGAGGACCGGCGGGCCAAGGACCCCGAGTCGGTGGCCGACCTGCTGCGTCTGCTGGGCCCCCTGACCGGCGCCGAGCTGACCGCGCGCGGGGCGGACCCGGCGTGGGCGGCGGAGCTCGGCGCGGCCCGCCGGGCCGTCCGGGTCCGCATCGCCGGCGCGGACCACTGGGCGGCGGTCGAGGACGCGGGCCGGCTGCGGGACGCGCTGGGCACGGCCCTGCCGGTCGGTGTCCCGGAGGCGTTCACCGAACCTGTCAAGGATCCGCTGGGCGACCTCCTGGCCCGGTACGCCCGCACGCACGGGCCGTTCACCACGGCCGCCGTCGCCGCCCGCTTCGGGCTGGGCGCGGCGGTCACCGAGGGCGCCCTGCACCGGCTCGCTGCGGCCGGGCGGGTGGTCCAGGGCGAGTTCCATCCGGCCGGCATCGGCCAGGAGTGGTGCGACGCGCAGGTGCTGCGCAGGCTCCGCCGCCGCTCCCTGGCCGCGCTCCGGCAGGAGCTGGAACCGGTCCCGCCGACCTCCCTGGCCACGTTCCTGCCGCAGTGGCAGCACCTGGGCGGGGCCCTGCGCGGGATCGACGGCCTGGCCCGGGCGGTCGAACAGCTCCAGGGCGCCCCGGTCCCGGCCTCCGCGCTGGAGCGCCTCGTCCTGCCCTCGCGCGTGAGCGGCTACTCCCCCGCCCTGCTGGACGAGCTGACCACGAGCGGCGAGGTGGTGTGGGCGGGCGCCGGGGCCCTGCCGGGCAAGGACGGCTGGGTCTCCCTGTACCTGGCGGAGGCCGCGCCCCTGCTCCTGCCCCCGCCGCACCCCCTGGAGCTGGGCCCGCTGCACCAGGCGGTCCTGGACTCCCTCGCGGGCGGGTACGGCCTGTTCTTCCGGCAGATCACCGAATCGGTGCGCGCCGGGCACCCGGAGGCGACCGATCTGGACCTGTCCTCGGTGCTCTGGGACCTCGCCTGGTCGGGCCGCCTGACGAACGACACCCTGGCCCCGCTGCGCTCCCTGCTCGGCTCGGGCCGCACCGCGGGGGCGACCGCCCACCGGGCCCGGCGCACCGTCCCCCGCGGCCGGTACGGCACCCTCAGCGCGACCGTGTCCCGTACCGGCCCGCCCACGGTCTCGGGCCGCTGGTCGCTGCTGCCGTCCCGGGCCCCGGACCCGACCCACCGGGCCCACGCCCTGGCCCGCACCCTGCTGGACCGGCACGGGGTGGTCACCCGGGGCGCGGTCGCGGCGGAGGGCGTCGAAGGCGGCTTCAGCGCGGTCTACCGGGTCCTGTCCGCCTTCGAGGACAGCGGCCAGGCCCGGCGGGGGTACGTGGTCGAGGGGCTGGGAGCGGCCCAGTTCGCGATGGACGGCGCCGTGGACCGGCTCCGGGCCGCCGAGCGGACCCCTCCCCCGCTGGCGGCGGTGGTACTGGCCGCCGCCGATCCGGCGAACGCGTACGGCGCGGCCCTGCCCTGGCCGGAGCCGCCGGAGGGGGCCACCCACAAGCCGGGCCGCAAGGCGGGCTCGCTGGTGGTCCTGGTGGACGGGGAGCTCACCGTGTACCTGGAGCGGGGCGGGAAGACCCTCCTCGCCTGGCCCCCGCCGGACGACCCCCGCCTCGGCGCGGCCGTCGCGGCCCTGGCGGCCGCTTCCCGCGCGGGCACCCTGCCCGCGCTCACGGTGGAGCGGATCAACACCGCCGCGGCCCTGACCTCCCCCCTGGGCCCCGCCCTGGAGGCGGCCGGCTTCCACGCCACTCCGAGGGGCCTGCGCCTGCGCTCCTGACGACCGGACGCGGTCGCGCCCGTTCCACTTATGTCTTGGCCATGTCACAGACCTCTTGGGCCTGTCACAGAACGGCTGCCGGCCCATCCCCGCGCTGGCCGGAGCACTTATCCATCCCTTATCAAGATGATCACAGGCATCACATTTGACGATGCACACTCATGGGGGAGAAGAAGTGAGCACCAACAGCATGCGCCGTACCACCCTGGGCGCGGTCGGCCTGGCCGTCGCCGGAACCCTTGCCCTGACGGGCTGCAAGAACGGCAACGAGGAGCTGAGCCCGATACAGACGGCCAGCCCGTCCGCCCAGCCCTCGCAGCCGGAGCAGTCCGCCCAGCCCAGCTCCCCGGCCGAGCCCTCGGCCGGCGGCAGCGCGGAGGCACCCGCCCCGGGCGCGGGAGGCACCGCGAAGTCCGGCCAGGTCTTCAAGATCGGCGAGACCGCACGGATCCCGTTCAGCTACGGAAGCAACAAGGGCGGCCAGCTCGACCTCACCATCACCGCGATCGAGCAGGGCAACCCCGCCGACCTGGACGCCCTCAAGCTCGGCGACAAAGTGAAGGGGATGATCCCCTACTACATCCGCTACTCGGTCAAGAACACCGGCACCACGGACCTCTCGTACTCCTCCGTGGGCCACGTCAAGGGCCTGCTCACCGACGGCAGCGACGCCCAGAAGGTATCGGTCATCGGCAAGTTCGAGAAGTGCCCGAACGAGTCGCTGCCGAAGGGGTTCACCAACGGCCAGACGCAGACCAGCTGCGCGCTGGCCCTCGCCCCGTCGGACCAGACGAAGGTCACCGCGGCCGAGTACTGGGGCGAGCCCTACAACTCGCTGAGCAAGAACAAGGGCCTCATCTGGAAGTGACGGGCGGCCCGCCCGGCCTCCTGTGACACCACGAGCCCCCGCGACGCCGTCCCGCCGCGGGGGCTCGCCCGCTCCGCACCCGCCCACGCGGAGCCACCGCCGCGCACGGGCCACCCCGGGGACCCGCCCCGGGCGACAATGGGGCCATGCCCGAAGGAGACAGTGTCTGGCGTGCGGCGGCCCGGCTGCACGCGGCGCTCGCCGCCCGGCCGCTGACCCGCAGCGACCTGCGCGTCCCCCGCTTCGCCACCGCCGACCTCACCGGCCGGACCACCCTCGAGGTCGTCCCCCGCGGCAAGCACCTCCTCGCCCGCTTCGAGGGCGGCCTCACCCTCCACAGCCACCTCCGCATGGACGGCGCCTGGCGCGTGTTCCCCGCGGGCGCGCCCTGGCACGGCGGCCCCGCCCACGAGATCCGGGCCGTCCTCGGCACCGCGGAGCACACCGCCGTCGGCTACCGCCTCCCCGTCCTGGAACTGCTGCGCACCGCCGACGAGGCCCGGGCGGTGGGCCACCTCGGCCCCGATCTGCTCGGCCCGGACTGGGACCCCGACCGCGCGGCCGCCAACCTCCTCACCGCACCCGGGCGCCCCCTCGGCGAGGCACTGCTCGACCAGCGCAACCTCGCCGGGATCGGCAACATCTACAAGGCCGAGCTGTGCTTCCTCGCCCAGGTCAGCCCCTGGACCCCGGTCGGCGCGCTCCCGGAGGCCACGCTCCCCCGGCTGACCGCCGCCGCACACCGCCTGCTGGCCGCGAACATCGGCGAGCCGGGCCTCGCCCGCGGCCGGCGCAACACCACCGGAAGCCGCCGCCCCGGCCAGGAGCTCTTCGTCTACGGCCGCACCCACCGCCCCTGCCTGCGCTGCGGCACCCCGGTCCGCGAGGCCCCGCAGGACGGCCGCCCCACGTACTGGTGCCCCCGCTGCCAGCCGGGCCCGACGGGCCAGGGGCCGACCGGCCAAGGACCGGCGGGGCCGGCCGACAGCGGGCGCACCACTAGTTGACGCTCCGTCAGATCCAGCCGTACGGTCCCGACATGCCCACACCAACAGCCCCGTACGACCTCACCGGCCGGACCGCCCTGATCACCGGCGCCGCAAGCGGCATCGGCCGCGCCACCGCCGTACTCCTCGCCGAGGCGGGGGCGGCCGTGCACTGCGCCGACCGCGACGAACAGGGCCTCGCCGAGACCGCCGCCCTCGTCACCAAGGCGGGTGGCGCCGCCACCGTCCATCCCCTGGACGTCACCGACCGGGCCGCGCTGCGGGCCGCCGTCAGCGCGGCGGGCCCGCTCGACATCACCGCCGCCATCGCCGGGGTCATGCACACCAGCAGCGTGCTGGAGACCGCCGACGAGGACCTCGACCGGGTCCTGGACATCAATTTCAAGGGGGTGCTGCGCACCTGCCAGGAGGCCGCCCGTTCCATGATCGCGGCGGGCCGCCCCGGTTCGATCGTCACCATGGCCTCCGGCGCCGTGGACGCCGCACAGGCGGGCCTGCTCTGCTACAGCGCCGCCAAGGCCGCCGTCGTCCAGCTGACCAAGACCCTGGCCACCGAGGCCGGCCCGCACGGCATCCGGGTCAACGCCGTCGCACCCGGCTGGATCCGCACCCCGATGACCGGCCGCCACGGCGCCGAGGTCCAGGAGCGGACCGAGGCGATGATGGTCCGCATGTCCCCCCTGGGCCGTGTCGGCGAGCCCGAGGACATCGCCCGGGCCGTGCTCTACCTGGCCTCGGACGCCTCGTCCTTCATGACGGGGCAGATCCTTCGCCCGAACGGGGGAGTGTCGATGCCCTGGTAGCCCCGGCCGCCGCTCTACGGGCCCTGCGCGCGGGGCCCGGCACACAGTGCACCGGCAGCACCCCCAGGCCCCATCCGCCGACCGCGACCGCGCCCTCCACCGCCCCGGAGTCGGCCGGCGCCAGCACCAGGCGCAGCACGGCCCACCACCACAGCACCCCCACCGTCACAGCGAGGGCCCACGCCGCAAGTAAACGCAGTAACCGGCGCACGGCTACCTCCCAGGGGCCGGGACCCGACCCGCCCATCCTCCCCCACTGCCCCCGGCCCCGCACCCAGAACGGCACCCGGAACAGCACGGAGCCCCGGCCGGTGCTGGTCCGCACCGGCCGGGGCTCCGGCCACACTCACACGCTCACGTACTCACTCACGCGGCTACGACATTCACCGCTTCCGCAGGCGCCTTGATGGTCACCCGCTCCGGTCCACCCGTGACCGAAGCCATGGAGACCGAATTGAGCATCGGGCGGACCGGCACACTCACCGGTTCGCTTGCCGCGGCCGACTGTGCCAGCTCGGCCAGCGACAGTTCGTCACTGACTTCGCGCATCAGCTCGGACATCCGTACGTCCAACGCGTCGCAGATCGCGGAGAGCAGCTCGGAGGATGCCTCCTTCTGCCCCCGCTCCACCTCGGAGAGATAGCCGAGCGAGACTCGGGCCGACGAGGAGACTTCGCGCAGAGTACGGCCCTGGCGCTGGCGCTGCCGACGCAGCACGTCACCCAGCAGGCGACGGAGCAGAATCATCGGTGGCTCCCTCCTCTGACCGTGTAGCCGCATCCTTCACGCCCCACCGTACCGCCTCGCGCCGCGGCCGTGCGGGGAGCGATGTCGTGTTCACTCAGGGCTGCAAACATCAAATCCCCCCGTGTTGTTCCGTATCCTGCCTCCGCGCATTCTCACGGAGTTGGCTTGAGAGAAGTTCGAGCACTGTGTGTGCACTCTCCCTACGAATTTCCGCCCGGGAGCCGTTCAACCTCAGCCGGGCCGATTTCCTGCCCGCCGGACCCGCCACGGCGATGAAAACCGTGCCCACCGGCTGCCCGTCCTGCGGGTCCGGACCGGCCACCCCGGTGGTCGCGATCCCCCACGAAGCGCCCATCACGCGCCGCACCCCGGCCGCCATCTCCTCCGCGACCTGCGCGTTCACCGCGCCTTCGGCGGCCAGCAGCCCGGCGTCCACCCCGAGGACCCGGTGCTTGAGCTCCGTCGCGTACGCCGTGACCGAGCCGCGGAAGGACCGGGAGGCCCCGGGAACCGCCGTGATCTCGGCGGCGACCATGCCGCCGGTCAGCGATTCGGCGACCGCGAGGGTCTGGTCACTCTCCGCGAGCAGGCGCAGGACCTCACCGGCGGCCCCCGCGGCGCCTTCCGCCGCGGCACCGGCCACCGGTGCGCCCCCCGCCCCGTCCGTCACTCCCCGGCCCGCTCCGCGGCGAGGCCCGCCCGGCGCATGACGACGGCCTGGCGGATGTAGTCCAGACCGGTGACGACGGTCAGCACGACGGCGAGCGCCATCACCCAGTAGCGCATGGTCGCCAGCGGCCCGGTCAGCGCGAGCACGTACATGCCGACGGCCGTGCCCTGCGCCAGGGTCTTGATCTTGCCGCCCCGACTGGCCGGAATCACTCCGTAGCGGATCACCCAGAAGCGCATCAGCGTGATCCCGAGCTCCCGCCCGAGGATCACCCCGGTCACCCACCAGGGCAGGTCACCGAGCCAGGAGAGACAGATCAGCGCCGACCCCATGATCGCCTTGTCGGCGATCGGGTCGGCGATCTTGCCGAAGTCCGTGACCAGGTTGTACGTCCGGGCCAGATGCCCGTCGAAGATGTCCGTGATCATGGCGACGGCGAACGCCGCCCACGCCCAGGCCCGCCAGGCCGGGTCGTAGCCGCCCTCGGCGAGCAGCAGGAAGACGAATCCCGGCACCAGCAAGAGCCGGATCATCGTCAGGATGTTCGCGATGTTCCACAGGCTGGCCTGATTGACCGCCGCGGCCCCCAGCTTCGCGCCGGGCGCGGGCCGGCGGCCGGTCCCGCCCGCCGCAGATGCCGGGACTCCGGTCATCCGGCCGCCTCCTCGAGTTCCAGGCCCAGGGGCTCGGCCACCAGGTCCACACCGAGGGTGCCGACCACCTTGGCCGAGACGATCCGCCCGGGGACCAGGCCCGTGCCGTCCGTGAAGACGACCTGTCCGTCGGTCTCGGGCGCCTGGTGGGCGGCGCGTCCGTAGGCGCCCTCGCCCTCGTCGGCCTCGTCCAGCGGGACGACCGTCTCGACGAGTACCTCCAGGGTCTCCCCGATCCGCTCCTCCGCGCGCTGCGAGGTGAGCTCCTCGGCGAGCCGCTGCATGTGCGCGAGCCGCTCGGCGATGGTGTCCGCGTCCAGCTTGTGGTCGTAGGTGACGGCCTCGGTGCCGTCCTCGTCGGAGTAGCCGAAGACGCCGATGGCGTCGAGCCGCGCGTGGGTGAGGAAACGCTCCAGCTCGGCGAAGTCGGACTCCTTCTCGCCGGGGAACCCGACGATGAAGTTCGACCGCACGCCGGCCTGCGGGGCCTTGCTGCGGATGGTGTCCAGCAGCTCCAGGAAGCGGTCGGTGTCACCGAAGCGGCGCATGGCGCGCAGCACGTCGGGCGCCGAGTGCTGGAAGGACAGGTCGAAGTACGGCACGACCTTGGGGGTCGAGGTGAGTACGTCGATCAGCCCGGGCCGCATCTCGGCGGGCTGGAGGTAGCTGACGCGGACCCGCTCGATGCCGTCCACCGCGGCCAGCTCGGGCAGCAGGGTCTCCAGCAGCCGGATGTCGCCGAGGTCCTTGCCGTACGAGGTGTTGTTCTCGGAGACCAGCATGACCTCCTTGACGCCCTGCTCGGCGAGCCAGCGCGTCTCGCCCAGCACGTCGCTGGGGCGGCGGGAGATGAAGGAGCCGCGGAAGGACGGGATGGCGCAGAAGGAGCAGCGCCGGTCGCAGCCGGAGGCCAGCTTCACGGAGGCGACGGGGCTCTTGTCCAGGCGGCGGCGCAGCGGCGCGCGCGGCCCGGAGGCGGGCGCGAGCCCGTCCGGCAGGTCGGCGGGGGCCTCGGCCGGCTCCTCGGCGGGCGCCTGCGCGTGGCCCGGGAGGGCCACCTCGGCGTCCTGGCGCGCCGCCGGGCTGATCGGCAGCAGCTTGCGCCGGTCGCGCGGGGTGTGCGAGGCGTGGATGCCGCCGTTCAGGATGGTCTGCAGGCGGTCCGAGATGTCGGCGTAGTCGTCGAACCCGAGCACACCGTCCGCCTCGGGGAGCGCTTCGGCGAGTTCCTTGCCATAGCGCTCGGCCATACAGCCGACGGCGACGACGGCCTGCGTCTTGCCGTGATCCTTCAGATCATTGGCTTCGAGCAGGGCGTCTACGGAGTCCTTCTTGGCGGCTTCGACGAAGCCGCAGGTGTTGACGACGGCTACGTCCGCATCGGCGGCGTCCTCGACGAGCTCCCAGCCATCCGCCGCCAAGCGGCCTGCGAGCTCCTCCGAGTCCACCTCGTTACGGGCGCAGCCAAGAGTGACAAGGGCGACGGTACGGCGTTCGGGCATGGACTCAAGACTACTTCGTCCCGGCGCGGGCCCCCGCCGCCCGTCCCCCCAACAGCAAGATCCCCGGGGGCCTGCGGCAGCTGCCGCAGGCCCCCGGGGATCCGGATTCTGGCCTTCCGCCCTAGGGCGGCCTGCTCAGCCCGCCTGGGGCTCGCCGGGCAGGGGGTCTTCCTTGGTGTATGTGAGGCGTTCCACCTGACCCGGCTGGAAGTCGTCCTTGATCTCCTTGCCGTTCACGAACAGCTTCACGGCCCCGGCGTCGCCGAGCACGAGGTCGACGGACTCCTTGTCCGTGAAGGTCTTGGACTCGCCCTGGGAGAGGGTGCCGTCGAAGAGCAGCCGCCCGCTGTGGTCCTTCGCCGAGATCCAGCTCTCACCGCTGTCGGCCGTCAGGACGACCGTGACGAGGTCCTTGGGCGCGGCGGCGATGGCGCTGTCCGAAGGCTCCGGCTTGGGCGCCTGCGGGGTCGGCGGGGTCTGGGTGCCCGGCTTCCCGCCGGACTGCTTGGGCGCGGGCTTCGGGGAGGCGGAACCTTCCGCCACCGGACGCTTGCCCTGCTCGTCGCCGCCGCCGAAGGCGGTGAAGCCCACGAACCCGATCACGACGACGATGGCGGCGACCATGGCGGCGGTCCAGTTGGGCCGCTGCCTCTCGGGGCGGATCCGCTCGGCTTCGAACATCGGCGCGGCGGGGGTGGGTGCCGGCCGGCCGCCGTGGGCGGCGTCGTAGGCCTCGACCAGGGGTTCCGGATCGAGGTGTACGGCTCGGGCGAGCGTACGGATGTGGCCGCGGGCGTAGACATCGCCGCCGCAGCGCGTGAAGTCGTCCTCTTCGATCGCGTGCACGATCGGGATGCGCACGCGGGTGGTGGAACTGACCTCGTCGACGGTGAGCCCGGCGGCGATCCGGGCCTTCTTGAGGGCCGTCCCGATGGACGGTCCTTCGACGGAACGTTCGACGAGGCGGTCCTCGGACCGGTCGTCGGTCGAAGGCCGCTCATCTTCGGGGGAGTTGGCGTTGCCGATGGACACGAGGGCGCCTTTCGAGCGTGTAGCCACCTGCTGGATGTCCAGTCTAGGGGGGTGACGAAAGGGTGGAGCAACCGGAGGGTGTACTTCCTACGCCATCCGTATGGCGAGGGTCGTTCCCGGCCGGTGCGGCGGTCCGGCACCGGGTGCCGCACCACCATCTCCCTCAACTGGACGCGAGCCCAAGGGAAACGGTTGCTCCCCACATCTCGTGAAAGCAGAGGCCCCTACGGGTGGGCCTCCCCCCGGATCACGGCGAGGACCCCGTCCAGGTCATCGGCCTTCAGCAGCACGTCACGGGCCTTGGAACCCTCGCTGGGTCCGACGATCCCCCGCGACTCCATCAGGTCCATGAGCCTGCCCGCCTTGGCGAAGCCCACCCGGAGCTTGCGCTGGAGCATCGAGGTGGACCCGAACTGGGTGGTGACCACCAGCTCCGCCGCCTGGCACAGCAGGTCCAGGTCGTCGCCGATGTCCTCGTCGATCTCCTTCTTCTGCTTCTGCCCGACGGTGACGTCCTCCCGGAAGACGGGCGCCATCTGGTCCTTGCAGTGCTGGACGATCCCGGCGATCTCGTCCTCCGTGACGAAGGCGCCCTGGAGCCGGACCGGCTTGTTCGCCCCCATCGGCAGGAACAGCCCGTCGCCCTTACCGATGAGCTTCTCGGCGCCCGGCTGGTCCAGGATGACCCGGCTGTCGGCGAGCGAGGAGGTGGCGAAGGCGAGCCGCGAGGGCACGTTCGCCTTGATCAGGCCGGTGACCACGTCCACCGAGGGCCGCTGGGTGGCGAGCACCAGGTGGATGCCGGCGGCGCGGGCCAGCTGGGTGATGCGGACGATCGAGTCCTCGACGTCGCGCGGGGCCACCATCATCAGGTCGGCGAGCTCGTCGACGATCACCAGCAGGTACGGGTACGGGCTGAGCTCGCGCTCACTGCCCGGCGGCAGTTTGATCTTGCCGTCCCGGATGGCCTGGTTGAAGTCGTCGATGTGCCGGTACCCGAAGGCCGCGAGGTCGTCGTAGCGCAGGTCCATCTCGCGCACGACCCACTGGAGCGCCTCGGCGGCCCGCTTCGGGTTGGTGATGATCGGCGTGATCAGGTGCGGGATGCCCTCGTACGCCGTCAGCTCCACCCGCTTGGGGTCGACCAGCACCATCCGGACGTCCTCCGGGGTGGCCCTGACCATGACCGAGGTGATCAGGCAGTTGATGCAGGACGACTTGCCGGAGCCCGTCGCGCCCGCGACCAGCACGTGCGGCATCTTGGCGAGGTTGGCCATGACGTAGCCGCCCTCGACGTCCTTGCCCAGCGCGACCAGCATCGGGTGGTCGTCCTCGGCCGCGTCCGCCAGACGCAGTACGTCGCCCAGGTTGACCATCTCGCGGTCGGTGTT
Source organism: Streptomyces sp. NBC_01408 (assembly GCF_026340255.1). Taxonomy (GTDB): domain Bacteria; phylum Actinomycetota; class Actinomycetes; order Streptomycetales; family Streptomycetaceae; genus Streptomyces. The sequence goes on from NZ_JAPEPJ010000003.1 coordinate 660,293, forward strand.
CGGGATCTCGATGCCGACCGCCGACTTGCCCGGGATCGGGCTGATGATCCGCACGTCCGGCGAGGCCACGGCGTAGGCGATGTTCTTCGCCAGCGCCGTGATCCGCTCGACCTTCACCGCCGGGCCGAGCTCCACCTCGTAGCGGGTGACCGTCGGGCCCCGGGTGAAGCCGGTGACCTTCGCGTCGACCTTGAACTCCATGAAGACGTTGGTCAGCGAGGCGACCACGGCGTCGTTGGCGGCGCTGCGGGTCTTGCCGGGCCCGCCGCGCTCCAGCAGGTCCAGCGAGGGCAGCGCGTACGTGATGTCCCCGCGCAGCTGGAGCTGCTCGGCGCGCGGCGGCAGCGCCTGGGTCTCGGGCGGCGGGGCCTTGGTCAGATCGGGCACCGACAGCGTCCCGGAGGCCGCCGCGGTGGTGGCGTGCGGCTGCCCGCCGGCCCGCGCCGCCGGAGAGCCCGGCGCGGCGGACGGTACGGGGCGCTCCTCACGGGCCGGCGGCACCGGAGCGGTGATCTCCACACTCTCCCCCGGGGCGGAGATGCCCTGGGTGAGGTCGGCGACCAGCGGGGAGGGCGGCAGCCCGCCGTACACCGCGCCGTCCAGCGCGGCGGCGGCCGCGGCGGCCACGTCGACGGCGTCCATCTCCCGGTCCATGGCGGGGCGGGCCGGGGCCCGGCGCGGGCGGCGGCGCCGCGCGAGGGCGGCCTCCTCGGCGGTGTCGGCCGGGTCCCCCGCGTCCGCCGGGGCCCCGCCGCGGGCCCGCCACTGCTCGGGGTCGTGCCGGTCGGCGGCGCCCTCGGTGTCCCCGTATCCCTCGTCGTACTCGTTCGCGGCGACGATCCCCAGCCGGATGCCGAGGGCGCGCAGCCGCTGCGGGATCGCGTTGACCGGGGTCGCGGTGACCACCAGCAGCCCGAAGACCGTCAGCAGCACCAGCATGGGCACCGCCAGCGGTGCGCCCATGGTGAAGATCAGCGGCTTCGAGGCGCCCCAGCCGATCAGCCCGCCCGCGTTCTGCATCGCGGTGGTGCCCTCGTCCCGGCCGGGCGCCCCGCAGGCGATGTGGACCAGGCCCAGAATCCCGATGACGAGCGCGGAGAGGCCGATGCCGATGCGGCCGTTGGCGTCGGTCTCCTCGGGATGGCGGATGAAACGTGCCGCCATGACTCCGAGGAGGACCGGCACGAGCAGATCCAGTCGCCCGAAGGCACCGGTGACCAGCATCGTGACCAGATCCCCGACCGGACCGCTCAGGTTCGACCAGGTTCCGGCGGCGACGATCAGCGCGAGGGCGAGCAGCAGCAGCGCCACCCCGTCCTTGCGGTGGGCGGGGTCGAGGTTCTTCGCGCCCCGGCCCACCCCGCGCAGGACCTTGCCGACCGCGTGGGCGCAGCCCAGCCAGACGACGCGCACCAGCCACACCACACCCCCGGTCGGGGAGGGCGCGGGCTTGGCCGCCGCTTTCTTGGCCGGGGCGCGCTTGGCGGCCGCGGCCTTCTTCGCCGGAGGCTTGCGCGCGGGAGCCGCCTTCTTCGCCGGCGCCGTCGTACGGCCGGTGCGGCCCTTCGCGGTGCCCGCGCTGCTCGGGGAACCCTTGCCGGACGTACTTGAGGCCATGGGCCCGAGATTACCGGTGCGCGTGCCGGTGGACACGCGTGCCCACCCCTTCACCCGTTCGTGTCGTCCGCCCCGTAGGTGCTTTGACGCACCGCCAGACCTGACGCACTCCCAGGCGGCCACCGCCCCGGCCCGCTTCGCGGGCGGGGCCGGGCGGCCGGGTCAGCCCTGCGCGGGCAGCATGGCAGCGCCGCCCCCGCCGGCCCCGGGCTCCAGCGCGTCGAGCGCCCGCCGCAGGCCGGTGAGCTTGCGCTCCAGATGGGCGGCGGTCGCCACCACCCCGGTGTCGGCCGATTCCTCGCCGAGCTGCTTGGTCAGCGCCTCGGCCTGCTCCTCGACCGCCGCGAGCCGCGCGGAGAGCTCGGCCAGCAGTCCGGCCGTCTCCTTGCTGCCGTCCGAGCCGTTCGGACTGCCGCCCTCCAGCTGGAGCCGCAGCAGGGCCGCCTGCTCCCGCAGTTGGCAGTTCTTGGTGTAGAGCTCCACGAACACCGAGACCTTGGCCCGCAGCACCCACGGGTCGAAGGGCTTGGAGATGTAGTCCACCGCGCCCGCGGCGTAGCCGCGGAACGTGTGGTGCGGACCGTGGTTGATCGCGGTGAGGAAGATGATCGGGATGTCCCGGGTCCGTTCCCGCCGCTTGATGTGCGCGGCCGTCTCGAATCCGTCCATTCCCGGCATCTGCACATCCAGCAGGATGACCGCGAAATCGTCCGTCAGCAGCGCTTTGAGCGCTTCCTCTCCTGACGACGCCCGGACCAGTGTCTGATCGAGCGCGGAGAGGATGGCCTCCAGCGCCAGCAGATTCTCCGGCCGGTCATCGACCAGGAGGATCTTGGCCTTCTGCACCATGCCCTGTCCTCCTCGCCCCGGCATGGGGCCTCCCCGGCTCCTGGCTCCGGCATGTACGCCGGGCCCCGCCCCAGAGGACGGCATCCTTGCGCCGTCCGTCCTTGTGCCGGTCATCGTAGCCCCAGTCCCGAGATCGCCACACCCTGTCACCAAGATGTCACTGTGCACGAAGCAGAAACGTGGTGGGAGAGCAGAAGGTTCCCCGTACACCGCCCTCCCACACCGCCGCGGCCACAGTCAGTCAGCAATTGATATCCGCACGCTCGCACGTCGATCACTTCCCGCGCATCCACTGCTCCATCACCGACAGCAGATAGTCCGGATCGACGGGCTTCGTGACGTAGTCGGAAGCGCCCGAGTCGATGGCCTTCTCCCGGTCCCCCTTCATCGCCTTCGCCGTCAGCGCGATGATCGGCAGGCCCGCGAACTGCGGCATCCGCCGGATCGCCGAGGTCGTCGCGTACCCGTCCATCTCGGGCATCATGATGTCCATCAGCACGACCGTCACATCGTCGTGCTGCTCCAGGACCTCGATGCCCTCCCGCCCGTTCTCCGCGTACAGCACCGCCAGCCCGTGCTGCTCCAGCACGCTGGTCAACGCGAAGACGTTGCGTACGTCGTCGTCCACGATGAGCACCTTCTCGCCGTGGAAGTCGTACGTCCGCGGCACCGACGGAAGCTCCTCCTCCGGGTTGCTCCAGGCGTCCTCGGCCCCCTGGACGTTCGGCTGCCCCGGAACCGCCGTACGCGGCTCCAGATCGCTCAGCGCCTTGCGCCGCCGCCGGAACAGCGCCGCACCGCCCTGCCCCTGCCCGGCCGGCTCGGAGCCGGGCAGCGCCGCCCGGGCCGGCTGCGCCTGCGCGGGCGCGACCGGTACGGGCGCCGCCGGGGGCGCCGACAGCGCGGGCCGGGCCTGGTCCCCGGACCGGCTGCGGTACAGCTCCCCGCGGGCCCCGCCGGGCGTCGGCGGCGCGTACCCCTGCGGCGGCAGCTCGCTCGGGTGCAGCGGCAGGTACAGCGTGAAGGTGGACCCCCGGCCGGGCTCGCTGGCCGCGTGCACCTCACCGCCCAGCAGCCGGGCGATCTCCCGGCTGATGGACAGGCCCAGGCCCGTACCGCCGTACTTGCGGCTCGTCGTACCGTCCGCCTGCTTGAACGCCTCGAAGATCACCAGCATCTTGCTCGCCGCGATCCCGATCCCGGTGTCGGTCACCGAGAAGGCGATCAGGTCCGCGTCCGGCTCCCGCAGCGAACCGGCCTCCAGCAGCTGCTCCCGGATCGCCTGCGGCACATCGGCCCCGGCGGGCCGGATCACCAGCTCCACCGCCCCGGTGTCGGTGAACTTCACCGCGTTCGACAGCAGGTTGCGCAATACCTGGAGCAGCCGCTGCTCGTCGGTGTGCAAGGTGGCGGGCAGCTCCGGGGAGACCCGTACCGAGAAGTCCAGGCCCTTCTCCGCCGTCAGCGGCCGGAAGGTGGCCTCCACGTAGTCGACGAGCTGGACCAGCGCGATCCGGGTCGGCGAGACGTCCATCTTCCCCGCCTCGACCTTCGACAGGTCGAGGATGTCGTTGATCAGCTGCAGCAGGTCCGAACCCGCCCCGTGGATGGTCTCGGCGAACTCCACCTGCTTCGGCGAGAGGTTCTCGTCCGCGTTGTCGGCGAGCAGCTTGGCCAGGATCAGCAGCGAGTTGAGCGGGGTCCGCAGCTCGTGCGACATGTTCGCCAGGAACTCGGACTTGTAGCGCATCGACACCGCGAGCTGCTCGGCACGCTCCTCCAGGACCTGCCGGGCCTCCTCGATCTCGGTGTTCTTCACCTCGATGTCCCGGTTCTGCTGGGCCAGCAGCTCCGCCTTCTCCTCCAGTTCGGCGTTGGCCGCCTGGAGGGCCTTCTGCCGGTTCTCCAGCTCGTCGGAGCGCTCTCGCAGCTGCTCGGTCATCTCCTGCGACTGCTTCAGCAGCATCTCCGTCTTGGAGTTGACGCTGATGGTGTTGACGCTCGTACCGATCATCTCGGCGATCTGGCTGAGGAAGTCCTTCTGGATCTGCGTGAACGGCGTGAAGGAGGCCAGCTCGATGACGCCGAGCACCTTCCCCTCGAAGAGCACCGGCAGCACGATCACATGCGCCGGCGGCGCCTCCCCCAGCCCCGAGGAGATCTTCAGGTAGCCGGGCGGGGTGTTCTCGACGAGGATCGTCCGCTTCTCCTCCGCGACCGTCCCGATCAGCCCCTCACCCGGCCGGAAGGAGATCGGCATCTGGGCGCCCGCGTACGCGTAACTCCCGCGCATCCGCAGCTCGTACGAGCCGTCCGCGCCTCCCTCCGTCCCGATCTCGGTGGTGCCCCCGGCCGGCAGCGCCAGGAAGAAGGCGCCGTGCTGCGCCGAGACCACCGGGGTGAGCTCGCTCATGATCAGCGAGGCCACGTCGTCCAGCTCCCGGCGGCCCTGCATCAGCGCCGAGATACGGGCGAGGTTGCCCTTGAGCCAGTCCTGCTCCTTGTTGGCCAAGGTGGTGTCGCGCAGGTTGACGATCATCGTGTTGATGTTGTCCTGGAGGACCTGGATCTCGCCCGCCGCGTCCACGTCGACCTTCAGGCTCAGGTCTCCCCGGGTCACCGCCGTCGCCACGGCCGCGATCGCGCGCACCTGCCGGGTCAGGTTCCCGGCCATCTCGTTCACGGACTCCGTCAGGTCCCGCCACGTGCCGTCGACGTCCCGGACCCGGGCCTGACCGCCCAGGATGCCCTCCGTACCCACCTCGCGGGCGACCCGCGTCACCTGGTCGGCGAAGGAGGACAGCTGGTCCACCATCGTGTTGATGGTGGTCTTGAGCTCCAGGATCTCGCCGCGGGCATCGATGTCGATCTTCTTGGTCATGTCGCCCTTGGCGATGGCGGTCGTGACCATGGCGATCTGCCGCACCTGACCGGTGAGGTTGGAGGCCATGAAGTTCACCGAATCGGTGAGGTCCTTCCACGTCCCCGAGACCCCGGGCACGTGCGCCTGGCCGCCCAGACGTCCCTCCGTGCCCACCTCGCGGGCCACGCGCGTGACCTCGTCGGCGAAGGAGGACAGGGTCTTCACCATCGTATTGACGGTGTCGGCGAGCTGCGCGACCTCGCCGCGCGCCTCGACCGTGACCTTCTTCGTCAGGTCACCGTTGGCGACCGCCGCCGAGACCTGGGAGATGTTGCGCACCTGGGAGGTCAGGTTGTTCGCCATCAGATTGACGTTGTCGGTCAGGTCCTTCCAGATGCCCGTCACCCCGCGCACCCGGGCCTGACCGCCCAGGATGCCCTCCGAGCCCACCTCACGGGCCACCCGCGTCACCTGCTCCGCGAACGAAGACAGCTGGTCCACCATCGTGTTCACGGTGGTCACCAGCTCGAGGATCTCGCCCTTGGCATCGACGGTGATCTTCTTGGAGAGGTCGCCCATGGCCACGGCCGTGGTCACCTCGGCGATGTTGCGCACCTGCGAGGTCAGGTTGTTCGCCATGAAGTTGACGGACTGGGTCAGGTCCTTCCAGGTGCCGGAGACACCCTTGACCTCCGCCTGACCGCCGAGGATGCCCTCGGTACCCACCTCGCGGGCCACCCGGGTCACCTGCTCCGCGAAGTTCGAGAGCTGGTCGACCATGGTGTTGAGGGTGTTCTTCAGCTCCAGGATCTCGCCCCGGGCGTCCACGTCGATCTTCTGCGAGAGGTCACCACGCGCCACCGCCGTCGCGACCTGCGCGATGTTGCGCACCTGCGAGGTCAGGTTCCCGGCCATGCCGTTCACCGAATCCGTCAGGTCACGCCATACGCCGGCCACTCCAGGCACCTGCGCCTGCCCGCCGAGACGGCCGTCCGTACCCACCTCTCGGGCCACCCGGGTCACCTGCTCCGCGAAGGCCGAGAGCTGGTCGACCATCGTGTTGATGGTGTTCTTCAGCTCCAGGATCTCGCCCCGGGCGTCCACGTCGATCTTCTGCGAGAGGTCACCACGCGCCACCGCCGTCGTCACCTGGGCGATCTGGCGCACCTGCGAGGTCAGGTTCCCGGCCATGAAGTTGACGGAGTCGGTGAGCTCCTTCCAGGTCCCCGACACCCCCTCCACCCGGGCCTGGCCGCCGAGCCGGCCCTCCGTACCCACGTCCCGGGCCATCCGCGTGACCTGGTCGGCGAAGGAGGACAGCTGGTCCACCATCGTGTTCACGGTGTTCTTCAGCTGGAGCATCTCGCCGGAGACGTCCACGGTGACCTTCTGCGACAGGTCGCCGTTCGCCACCGCCGTCGTCACCTGCGCGATGTTGCGGACCTGCCCGGTGAGGTTACGGAAGGCGGTGTTCACCGAGTCGGTGAGGTCCTTCCACGTCCCGGCCGCACCCGGTACCTGCGCCTGACCGCCCAGCTCACCCTCGACGCCGACCTCACGGGCCACACGCGTCACTTCCGCACCGAAGGACTGGAGCTGGTCGACCATCGTGTTGACGGTGTTCTTCAGCTCCAGCATCTCACCGGCCACGTTGACCGTGACCTTCTGCGAGAGATCGCCGTTGGCCACGGCGGTCGTCACCTGGGCGATGTCCCGCACCTGCGTGGTGAGGTTGCGGAAGACCGTGTTCACCGAATCGGTGAGGTCCTTCCACGTCCCGGCCGCACCCGGCACCTGCGCCTGACCGCCCAGCAGGCCCTTCGCGCCGACCTCGCTGGCCACCCGGGTGACCTCGTCCGCGAAGGTCCGCAGCGTCTCGGTCATCTGGTTGATCGTTTCGGCCAGCTGCGCCACCTCGCCGCGCGCGCTCACCCGGACCTTCTGCGACAGGTCGCCGTTCGCGACCGCCGTCGTGACCTGCGCGATCCCGCGCACCTGGGCCGTCAGGTTCCCGGCCATGGTGTTGACCGAGTCCGTCAGGTCCTTCCACACGCCGGCGACCCCGGGCACCTTCGCCTGGCCGCCCAGCTCGCCCTCCGTACCCACCTCGCGGGCGACGCGGGTCACCTCGGAGGAGAAGGACGACAGCTGGTCCACCATCGTGTTCACGGTGTTCTTCAGCTGGAGCATCTCGCCGGCCACGTGCACCGTGACCTTGCGCGACAGATCGCCCTTCGCCACGGCCGTCGTGACGAGGGCGATATCACGCACCTGAGCGGTGAGCCGGTATGCCATCGTGTTGACGGAGTCGGTCAGATCCTTCCAGGAACCCGACATTCCGCGCACCTGGGCCTGGCCGCCGAGCTTGCCCTCGGTACCCACCTCCAGCGCCACCCGCGTCACCTCGTCGGTGAACGCGGACAGCTGGTCGACCAGGTTGTTGACCGTACGCCCGACCTTGAGGAACTCCCCGCGCAGCGGATGCCCGGACCCGTCGGCCGTCTGCGTCCGCAGATCCATCCGCTGGTCCAGATCACCCTCGGCGACCGCCGAGAGCACCCGGCCGACCTCGGACACCGGCCGGGCCAGATCGTCCACCAGCTGGTTCGAGGCATCGATCGCGGCCGCCCAGGAGCCCTCACAGGCACCTGTTTCCAGCCGTTCGCTCAGCTTGCCCTCGCGGCCCACCATCCGCCGGACCCTGGACAGTTCCCCCGTGAGGTGGAGATTACGGTCGGCGACCTCGTTGTAGACGGCGGCGATCTCCGCCATCACGCCCTCGCCGGACACCGTCAGCCGCTTGCGGAAGTTCCCGTCCCGCATCGACACCAGGGCCGTGAGCAGCCTGTTCAGAGCGGCGGTGTCGACTTCCGTCGTCCCGTTCCGCCGGGACCGCCCGCCCTTCGGCCGCGTACCCGTACGCCGCACCGCTGCGCCAGACTCCACCGTGTCCCTCCCGAAAGGGTCGACCGCTGTTCCACCGGACACCGGACTCGTCTCGAGCCGGCTCTCCAAGCCTGCCCAGTGTTTCACCCTGGCCGAACCCGGCCATAACACTTCGGCACCATCGCACACCGGCCGTACCCTGCGGGTGGAATCCCCGACGACGGCAACATGCCGACCGCGAAGGTAAGTAACCTGGCACTCGATGTCCAACCGCGTCGAAGGAGACTCGTGATCACGGCACGGGCGGCTGCCACGTTCGATCCCCTCGGGCGCTCGGTCGCCGCCGCTCGCGCATTCGTCCGCGACACCCTGCAAGGCTGGGGCTTCGCGGACATCGTCGACGACGCGGTGGTCCTCACCAGCGAGCTCGTCACCAATGCCGTGGTCCATGCCGGAACCCGGGCCGAGGTCCTGTGCCTGCGCGCCGAGGACGGCGTACGGGTCGAGGTCGCCGACCGGTACCCGGAGCGCGAACTCCCCCTCCAGCACCCCGGCGAGCGCCCGTACGCCGACCCCGACCGCGAGAACGGCCGCGGGCTGATGCTCTGCGCCGCCCTCGCCACCCGCTGGGGCGTCGAGTACACCGCCACCCACAAGCACGTGTGGTTCCGCCTCGACCTCCCAGACCGGCCGGTCGGTACCCGCTCCGCGGGCCCCCTCGTCCCCGACCGGCTGCTCCCCCTAGCCGACAGCCGGGTCCGCGTCGCCGTCCTCCAGATCGACGCCTCCGACTCCGTCTCCGCCTGGAACGAGGACGCCGAGCACATCTTCGGCTACCCCGCCGAGAAGGCCGTGGGCCGCCCGCTCGCCGAGCTCGCCGCCTGGCCGCAGACCCCCGGCACCGGCACCGGCATCGCCGAGGCCCTGCGGCTGTCCCGCTGGGAAGGCAGCTACGGCCTCCGCGGCGCCGACGGCCGCGTCATCCCCGTCTACGCCTCCCACCTGCGGGTCCGCGACGCCCACGGCGAGCCGTCCATCGTCTGCCTCCTCGTCCACGACGACGAACGCGCCCTGCTCCAGACCCCCGTACGGGTCCCCGCCGACGGAGCCCACCTCACCGAGTCCCGCCCGGACCCCTTCGAGGTCTTCATCGGCTCCCCCGCCCCCGACGACCTCGACGGCCTCCTCCAGCGCACCGTCGAACGCGCCCGCGACCTCCTCGACGCCGATGCCGCCTTCCTGCTGCTGGCCACCGACGACGAGACCGAGCTGGAGGTCCGCGCCACCACCGGCCTGCCCTCCACCCGCCAGCGCTTCGCCCGCGTCCCCGTGGAAGCCGGCACCAACCGGTACGGCTCCGCCCGGATGCCCGCCGTCCACGACGACCTCGCCGCCGTCCCCGGAGCCGTCCCGCTCCTCGAGGCGACCGGCATGCGCTCCGTGGTCACCGTCCCGCTCAAGGTCGAAGGCCGGCTCACGGGCTCCCTCGGCGTCGCCACCGAAGTCCCCGGCCGCTACTCCAACGAAGAGGCCCTGCGCCTCCAGTTCGCCGCCGACCGGATCGCCCTCGCCGTCGAATCCGCCCGCCTCGGCGAACTCGAACGACTGCGCCGCGGCTCCCTGTCCTTCCTCGTCGAGGCCTCCGACCTGCTGGCCGGCACCCTCGACCGGGACCAGACCCTGGCCCTCATGGCCCAGATGACCGTCCCGACCCTCGCCACCTGGTGCGCCGTCTACACGATCGCCGACCCGGCCTCGGACCCGTACCTCTCCTACGTCCTGCACGAGGACGAGGAGCGCATCGACGGCCTCAAGGCCCTCCTCTCCCGGGTCAGCCCGCCCGAACCGGTCCGCGAGGCCGGCGCCCGCCCCTGGCCGGAGACGGCCCTCGCCGTCGGCGGCGAGACGGTCGTACTGCCCCTCCTCGCCCGCAACCGCGTGATCGGCATGCTCACCCTCGGCAAGCCCAGCGAGGAACACTTCCGCCAGGAGATCCTCGAACTCGCGGAGGACCTCTCCCGGCGAGCCGCCCTCGCCCTGGACAACGCCCGCCTCTACTCCGAGCGCACTGCCATCAGCCGCTCCCTCCAGCGCAGCCTGCTGCCGCCCGGCTCACCCGCCATCCCCGGGATGGAGGTCGAGGTCATCTACCGCGCCGCCGGCGAGGGCAACGAGGTGGGCGGCGACTTCTACGACGTCTTCCCCATCCGCGACGGCGTGTACGGCTTCGCCATCGGCGACGTCTGCGGCACCGGCCCCGAAGCGGCCGCGGTCACCGGCCTCGCCCGGCACGCCCTGCGCCTGCTGGCCCGCGAGGGCCTCGGCGGCCCGGCCGTCCTGGAGCGTCTCAACGCCGCCATCCTCGACGAGGGCGCCCGCAGCCGTTTCCTCACGCTCCTCTACGGCGAGCTCCACCCGCAGCCCGACGGCGGAGCCCTGATGAAGGTCGTCTGCGCCGGCCACCCGCTCCCCCTGCGCCTGCGCCCCACCGGCGAGGTCGTCCCGGCCGCGGACCCGCAGCCCCTGCTCGGCGTGCTGGAGGACCTCGAGCTCTACGAGCAGACCCTCACCCTCGACCCGGGCGATGTCCTGCTCTGCGTCACCGACGGCGTGACCGAGCGCCGTGAGGGCACGCGCATGCTCGGCGACGACGGCCTCACCGAGGTGCTCACCACCTGCACGGGCCTCACCGCCGGGGCGGTCGCCTCACGCGTCCTGCGCGCGGTGGAGCGCTTCGCGGCCGAACCGGCCTCGGACGACATGGCGATCCTCGCCTTCCGGGTGCCGCAGCAGCGCGAGGGCGACTGAAATCCGGGTGCGGCCACCAAGGGCCCGCCCTAGGGTCTGCTGTCATGCCCTTCTCACGCACCCGCCCTGAGTACACCGCGGACGAACGCACCCAGCTCCTCGGCTGGCTGGACATGCAGCGCTCGATCGTCCAGTGGAAATGCGAAGGCCTCTCCGAGGCGGACGCCCACCGCCCCGTCCTCCCCTCTTCACCACTGATGACCGCGGCCGGCCTGATATCCCACCTGCGGTGGACCGAACAGTGCTGGTTCGAAGTCCTCTTCCTGGACCGCCCGGCCACCGGCCCCCAGTTCGTGGGCCAGGAGGACGAGGACTTCATGGTCGACGACACCCCGCTGGCGCAGCTCCTGGAGGAGTACGACCGCCAGTGCACCCTGTCCAACGAGATCATCGCGGCGCACACCCTGGACGACACCGGACGCAATACCGAGTTCAAGGCGGGCGCCGCCTCCCTGCGCTGGATGCTGCTCCACATGATTGAGGAGACGGCCCGCCACGCCGGCCACCTGGACTCGATCCGCGAACTGCTCGACGGCGAGACCAGCTACTACTGACGGCCGTGAACGCAAAAAGGCCCCCGCCAAGAGGCGGGGGCCTTTTCATTTGGAGCCCTTTAACGGAATCGAACCGTTGACCTTCTCCTTACCATGGAGACGCTCTACCGACTGAGCTAAAAGGGCGGGTTGTTCGGCGGCGTCCTACTCTCCCACAGGGTCCCCCCTGCAGTACCATCGGCGCTGAAAGGCTTAGCTTCCGGGTTCGGAATGTAACCGGGCGTTTCCCTAACGCTATGACCACCGAAACACTATGAAGTTAACCAACCGGGCATGGACACGGTTCGTTACTTCAGAACTAACACAGTGGACGCGAGCAACTGAGGACAAGCCCTCGGCCTATTAGTACCAGTCAGCTTCACCCGTTACCGGGCTTCCACATCTGGCCTATCAACCCAGTCGTCTACTGGGAGCCTTACCCTCTCAAGGAGGTGGGAATACTCATCTTGAAGCAGGCTTCCCGCTTAGATGCTTTCAGCGGTTATCCCTCCCGAACGTAGCCAACCAGCCATGCCCTTGGCAGGACAACTGGCACACCAGAGGTTCGTCCGTCCCGGTCCTCTCGTACTAGGGACAGCCCTTCTCAATATTCCTACGCGCACAGCGGATAGGGACCGAACTGTCTCACGACGTTCTAAACCCAGCTCGCGTACCGCTTTAATGGGCGAACAGCCCAACCCTTGGGACCGACTCCAGCCCCAGGATGCGACGAGCCGACATCGAGGTGCCAAACCATCCCGTCGATATGGACTCTTGGGGAAGATCAGCCTGTTATCCCCGGGGTACCTTTTATCCGTTGAGCGACGGCGCTTCCACAAGCCACCGCCGGATCACTAGTCCCGACTTTCGTCCCTGCTCGACCCGTCGGTCTCACAGTCAAGCTCCCTTGTGCACTTACACTCAACACCTGATTGCCAACCAGGCTGAGGGAACCTTTGGGCGCCTCCGTTACCCTTTGGGAGGCAACCGCCCCAGTTAAACTACCCATCAGACACTGTCCCTGATCCGGATCACGGACCGAGGTTAGACATCCAGCACGACCAGAGTGGTATTTCAACGGCGACTCCACAACCACTGGCGTGGCTGCTTCAAAGTCTCCCACCTATCCTACACAAGCCGAACCGAACACCAATATCAAACTATAGTAAAGGTCCCGGGGTCTTTCCGTCCTGCTGCGCGAAACGAGCATCTTTACTCGTAGTGCAATTTCACCGGGCCTATGGTTGAGACAGTCGAGAAGTCGTTACGCCATTCGTGCAGGTCGGAACTTACCCGACAAGGAATTTCGCTACCTTAGGATGGTTATAGTTACCACCGCCGTTTACTGGCGCTTAAGTTCTCAGCTTCGCCACACCGAAATGTGACTAACCGGTCCCCTTAACGTTCCAGCACCGGGCAGGCGTCAGTCCGTATACATCGCCTTACGGCTTCGCACGGACCTGTGTTTTTAGTAAACAGTCGCTTCTCGCTGGTCTCTGCGGCCACCCCCAGCTCAAGGAGCAAGTCCTCTCACCAGTGATGGCCCCCCTTCTCCCGAAGTTACGGGGGCATTTTGCCGAGTTCCTTAACCATAGTTCACCCGAACGCCTCGGTATTCTCTACCTGACCACCTGAGTCGGTTTAGGGTACGGGCCGCCATGAAACTCGCTAGAGGCTTTTCTCGACAGCATAGGATCATCCACTTCACCACAATCGGCTCGGCATCAGGTCTCAGCCTTAATGAGGGACGGATTTGCCTACCCCTCGGCCTACACCCTTACCCCGGGACTACCACCGCCCGGGCTGGACTACCTTCCTGCGTCACCCCATCGCTTACCTACTACCACCTTGGATCGGCGGCTCCACCACTTTCCTTTCCCCGAAGGGTCCGGAACGGCTTCACGGCCTTAGCATTAGAGGATTCGATATTGGGCGTTTCAAAGCGGGTACCGGAATATCAACCGGTTGTCCATCGACTACGCCTGTCGGCCTCGCCTTAGGTCCCGACTTACCCTGGGCAGATCAGCTTGACCCAGGAACCCTTAGTCAATCGGCGCACACGTTTCTCACGTGTGTATCGCTACTCATGCCTGCATTCTCACTCGTGAACCGTCCACAACTAGCTTCCGCTGCTGCTTCACCCGGCACACGACGCTCCCCTACCCATCACAGCGGGCGTTGGCCCTATTGCTGCAATGACACGACTTCGGCGGTACGCTTGAGCCCCGCTACATTGTCGGCGCGGAATCACTTGACCAGTGAGCTATTACGCACTCTTTCAAGGGTGGCTGCTTCTAAGCCAACCTCCTGGTTGTCTCTGCGACTCCACATCCTTTCCCACTTAGCGTACGCTTAGGGGCCTTAGTCGATGCTCTGGGCTGTTTCCCTCTCGACCATGGAGCTTATCCCCCACAGTCTCACTGCCGTGCTCTCACTTACCGGCATTCGGAGTTTGGCTAAGGTCAGTAACCCGGTAGGGCCCATCGCCTATCCAGTGCTCTACCTCCGGCAAGAAACACACGACGCTGCACCTAAATGCATTTCGGGGAGAACCAGCTATCACGGAGTTTGATTGGCCTTTCACCCCTAACCACAGGTCATCCCCCAGGTTTTCAACCCTGGTGGGTTCGGTCCTCCACGAAGTCTTACCTCCGCTTCAACCTGCCCATGGCTAGATCACTCCGCTTCGGGTCTAGAGCGTGCAACTCAATCGCCCTATTCGGACTCGCTTTCGCTACGGCTTCCCCACACGGGTTAACCTCGCTACACACCGCTAACTCGCAGGCTCATTCTTCAAAAGGCACGCAGTCACGACCGTTGTTCCGAAGAACAACGGCGACGCTCCCACGGCTTGTAGGCACACGGTTTCAGGTACTATTTCACTCCGCTCCCGCGGTACTTTTCACCATTCCCTCACGGTACTATCCGCTATCGGTCACCAGGGAATATTTAGGCTTAGCGGGTGGTCCCGCCAGATTCACACGGGATTTCTCGGGCCCCGTGCTACTTGGGAGATTCTTAAGCAAGCCGCTGATGTTTCGTCTACGGGGGTCTTACCCTCTACGCCGGACCTTTCGCATGTCCTTCGACTACATCAACGGTTTCTGACTCGCCGACCGGCCGGCAGACCGATCAAAAGAATTCCCACAACCCCGCATGCGCAACCCCTGCCGGGTATCACACGCATACGGTTTGGCCTCATCCGGTTTCGCTCGCCACTACTCCCGGAATCACGGTTGTTTTCTCTTCCTGAGGGTACTGAGATGTTTCACTTCCCCTCGTTCCCTCCACACTGCCTATGTGTTCAGCAGTGGGTGACAGCCCATGACGACTGCCGGGTTTCCCCATTCGGACACCCCCGGATCAAAGCTCAGTTGGCAGCTCCCCGGGGCCTATCGCGGCCTCTCACGTCCTTCATCGGTTCCTGGTGCCAAGGCATCCACCGTGTGCCCTTAAAAACTTGGCCACAGATGCTCGCGTCCACTGTGTAGTTCTCAAGCAACGACCAGCCACCCATCACCCTGCACCTCGAGAGGAACAAGTTCACTGGGGCCGGCATCGCGAAGACACAACCTTTACGGCCGTACCTTCAGATACCCAACAACGTGCCAGGCACGACCCTCCGTCAGTGAGTCACTTTCCACGCCGAAGCAGTACTCGTGATCCATCTGGAAGACCGTGCCAAATAATCAACGTTCCACCCATGAGCTGACCGTGCAGAACATTTGTCTGCAATCGGTACTGTGCTCCTTAGAAAGGAGGTGATCCAGCCGCACCTTCCGGTACGGCTACCTTGTTACGACTTCGTCCCAATCGCCAGTCCCACCTTCGACAGCTCCCTCCCTTACGGGTTGGGCCACCGGCTTCGGGTGTTACCGACTTTCGTGACGTGACGGGCGGTGTGTACAAGGCCCGGGAACGTATTCACCGCAGCAATGCTGATCTGCGATTACTAGCAACTCCGACTTCATGGGGTCGAGTTGCAGACCCCAATCCGAACTGAGACCGGCTTTTTGAGATTCGCTCCACCTCACGGTATCGCAGCTCATTGTACCGGCCATTGTAGCACGTGTGCAGCCCAAGACATAAGGGGCATGATGACTTGACGTCGTCCCCACCTTCCTCCGAGTTGACCCCGGCGGTCTCCTGTGAGTCCCCATCACCCCGAAGGGCATGCTGGCAACACAGGACAAGGGTTGCGCTCGTTGCGGGACTTAACCCAACATCTCACGACACGAGCTGACGACAGCCATGCACCACCTGTATACCGACCACAAGGGGGGCACTATCTCTAATGCTTTCCGGTATATGTCAAGCCTTGGTAAGGTTCTTCGCGTTGCGTCGAATTAAGCCACATGCTCCGCTGCTTGTGCGGGCCCCCGTCAATTCCTTTGAGTTTTAGCCTTGCGGCCGTACTCCCCAGGCGGGGAACTTAATGCGTTAGCTGCGGCACCGACGACGTGGAATGTCGCCAACACCTAGTTCCCAACGTTTACGGCGTGGACTACCAGGGTATCTAATCCTGTTCGCTCCCCACGCTTTCGCTCCTCAGCGTCAGTAATGGCCCAGAGATCCGCCTTCGCCACCGGTGTTCCTCCTGATATCTGCGCATTTCACCGCTACACCAGGAATTCCGATCTCCCCTACCACACTCTAGCTAGCCCGTATCGAATGCAGACCCGAGGTTAAGCCTCGGGCTTTCACATCCGACGTGACAAGCCGCCTACGAGCTCTTTACGCCCAATAATTCCGGACAACGCTTGCGCCCTACGTATTACCGCGGCTGCTGGCACGTAGTTAGCCGGCGCTTCTTCTGCAGGTACCGTCACTTTCGCTTCTTCCCTGCTGAAAGAGGTTTACAACCCGAAGGCCGTCATCCCTCACGCGGCGTCGCTGCATCAGGCTTTCGCCCATTGTGCAATATTCCCCACTGCTGCCTCCCGTAGGAGTCTGGGCCGTGTCTCAGTCCCAGTGTGGCCGGTCGCCCTCTCAGGCCGGCTACCCGTCGTCGCCTTGGTGGGCCATTACCCCACCAACAAGCTGATAGGCCGCGGGCTCATCCTTCACCGCCGGAGCTTTCAACCCCCGCCCATGCAGGCAGGAGTGGTATCCGGTATTAGACCCCGTTTCCAGGGCTTGTCCCAGAGTGAAGGGCAGATTGCCCACGTGTTACTCACCCGTTCGCCACTAATCCACCCCGAAGGGCTTCATCGTTCGACTTGCATGTGTTAAGCACGCCGCCAGCGTTCGTCCTGAGCCAGGATCAAACTCTCCATGAATGTTTACCCGTAATCGGGTTCACACACACGAAAGAGCGGGCCAGTCTTGGTCGGAATAAGACCGACTGACCACAACGTCCTCGCTGTGTTTGTTGCCTGCAAGCACTCCACAAGGAAGCCTCGCAGGTCTTTTTCAAAGGAACCTCATCCACCGAAGTGGACGGGGTATCAACTTTTGGCGTTGATTTTTGGCACGCTGTTGAGTTCTCAAGGAACGGACGCTTCCTTTGTACTCACCCTCTCGGGCTTTCCTCCGGGCTTCGTTCTTCGTTTCCGACTCTATCAGACTCTTTCGTGTCCGATTCCCGGTCGAAGCGGGTTTCGCTTTCCAGGTTTCCGCTTTCGCGTTTCCCTTTCCGGCGAGTCCGACTCTATCAGATTCTTTTCCGTGCCTGCTTCGAGAAGAAGTCGGCTGGATTGGAATTCCAATGGCCTTCGGAGGGCCTTTCCCTTTCGGGAGGATCAGACTTTATCAGGTCTCCCTGGGTCATGATTCCCACCCGCCCGCATGACAGGTCCGGGCACACGTGTGTGCCGGGGTGTCGTGCGGGGTGGAGACGTAAACGTACTGGAGCGGGGCCCCCGGATGCAAATCCGGTTGCCCCGCTCCGGTGAAGTCGCTACGGCGAGGGTCAGACCTCGACGACGACCGGGAGGATCATCGGGCGGCGGCGGTAGCCGTCCGAGACCCACTTGCCCATCGTGCGGCGGATGAGCTGCTGGAGCTGGTGCGGCTCGGCCACGCCGTCGGCGCCGGCGCGGGCGATGGCTTCCTCGATCTTCGGCAGGACGGCCGCGAAGGCGGAGTCCTCGATGCCGGAGCCGCGGGCCTGGATGCTCGGGCCGCTGACGACCTTGCCCGTGGTGCTGTCCACCACGACGTAGACCGAGATGATGCCCTCTTCGCCGAGGATCCGGCGGTCCTTGAGGTGGACCTCGGTGACGTCGCCGACCGAGAGGCCGTCCACGTACACGTAGCCGGCCTGGACCTTGCCGGAGATCCGGGCCTTGCCGTCGATCAGGTCGACGACCACGCCGTCCTCGGCGATGACGATGCGGTCCTTGGGGACGCCCGTCATGGCACCGAGCTCGGCGTTGGCGCGCAGGTGGCGCCATTCGCCGTGGACCGGCATCAGGTTCCGCGGCTTGCAGATGTTGTAGAAGTACAGCAGCTCGCCCGCGGAGGCGTGACCGGAAACGTGCACCTTGGCATTGCCCTTGTGCACGACGTTGGCGCCCCAGCGGGTCAGGCCGTTGATCACGCGGTAGACCGCGTTCTCGTTGCCCGGGATCAGGGACGACGCCAGGATCACGGTGTCGCCGGGGACGATCCGGATCTGGTGGTCGCGGTTGGCCATGCGGGACAGGGCCGCCATCGGCTCGCCCTGGGAACCCGTGCAGACCAGGACGACCTCGTGGGCCGGCAGGTCGTCGAGGGTCTTGACGTCCACGACGAGGCCCGGCGGGACCCTCAGGTAGCCCAGGTCACGGGCGATGCCCATGTTGCGGACCATCGAGCGGCCGACGAAGGCGACCCTGCGGCCGTACTCGTGGGCGGCGTCGAGGATCTGCTGGATGCGGTGCACGTGGCTGGCAAAGCTCGCCACGATGATCCGGTTGTGGGCGTTCGCGAAGACCGTGCGCAGGACGTTGGAGATCTCGCGCTCGGGCGGGACGAAGCCCGGGACCTCGGCGTTCGTCGAGTCCGAGAGGAGGAGGTCGATGCCCTCTTCGCTCAGACGCGCGAAAGCGTGCAGGTCGGTGAGGCGCTTGTCCAGCGGAAGCTGGTCCATCTTGAAGTCGCCGGTGCACACGACCATGCCGGCGCCGGTACGGATGGCCACGGCCAGGGCGTCCGGGATGGAGTGGTTGACCGCGATGAACTCGCAGTCGAAGGGGCCCAGGTTCTCGCGCTCGCCTTCCTTCACCTCGAGGGTGTAGGGGCGGATGCGGTGCTCCTGGAGCTTCGCCTCGATGAGGGCCAGCGTCAGCTTGGAGCCGATCAGCGGGATGTCCGGCTTCTCCCGGAGGAGGTAGGGGACGGCGCCGATGTGGTCCTCGTGGCCGTGCGTGAGCACGATGCCGTCGATGTCGTCGAGCCGGTCCCTGATGGACGTGAAGTCCGGCAGGATCAGGTCGATGCCCGGCTGCTCCTCCTCGGGGAAGAGGACGCCGCAGTCGACGATCAGCAGGCGACCGTCGAACTCGAAGACGGTCATGTTGCGGCCGATCTCGCCGAGGCCACCCAGAGGGGTGACCCGCAGGCCGCCCTTGGGCAGCTTCGGCGGCGGACCGAGTTCAGGATGCGGATGGCTCAAAAGTGTCTCCTCACCACACACGCCACGTACCTCGGAAGGCACGTGGCGTGTATGTCATTCGTGCTCTTGCTGTTGTCTGTTTCGGTCTTGCTTATTCATTTGTGAAGTCTGTTGTCAGAGCTGTACCCCGCCGGCGGCAAGATCGATCTTGAGCTGTGCCGTCTCTTCGGTGGTCAGCTCGATCAGCGGGAGCCGCAGCGGGCCCGCGGGCAGGCCCTGCAGGTTCAGCGCGCCCTTGGTGGTGATCACACCCTGGGTACGGAACATGCCGGTGAAGATCGGGAGCAGCTTCTGATGGATCTCGGCGGCCTTCTGGACGTCTCCGCCCAGGTGGGCCTCCAGCATGGCGCGCAGCTCGGGGGTGACCACGTGGCCGACCACGGAGACGAAGCCGGTCGCGCCGACCGACAGGAGCGGCAGGTTCAGCATGTCGTCACCCGAGTACCAGGCCAGGCCGCTCTGCGCGATGCCCCAGCTGGCGCGGCCGAGGTCGCCCTTGGCGTCCTTGTTGGCCACGATACGGGGATGCTCGGCCAGCCGGACAAGGGTTTCGGTGTCGATCGGGACACCACTGCGGCCGGGGATGTCGTAGAGCATGACCGGCAGCCCGGTGGCGTCGGCGATCGCCGTGAAGTGCCGGAAGAGGCCCTCCTGCGGCGGCTTGCTGTAGTAGGGGGTCACGGCCAGCAGGCCGTGCGCGCCGGTCCGCTCGGCCTGGCGGGCGAGCTCGAGGGTGTGCCGGGTGTCGTTGGTGCCGATGCCCGCGACGACGTGGGCGCGGTCTCCGACTGCTTCGAGTACGGCTCGTACGAGATCGTTTTTCTCCGCGTCGGTGGTGGTCGGCGACTCACCGGTGGTGCCATTGATGATCAGGCCGTCGTTGCCTGCGTCCACCAGGTGGACGGCGAGCCGCTGCGCGCCGTCGAGGTCGAGTGCGCCGTCCGCCGTGAACGGCGTGATCATAGCGGTGAGGACCCGCCCGAAGGGGGTCTGCGGAGTCGAGATCGGAGCCATGGGTAACACGCTACTCGCTGCCATACCCGCGGTGTCCCCTCGGGGGACGTCTACAGAGTGTTGGACACCGGCACTGCCTGCTCGGGGGTTCAAGCAGTGCCGGGTCCGTTTGATCAGCCTAGATGAACTTTACGAAACGCCGCAATACGGACACTTAGGACTTGGCGCAGCACATCAGTACGCCGCTGGTGTATCGGGCCTTACGGGGCAACGCGGCCGTTGCCGTTGAAGGCCGCGTACGTGAGCGGCATGAGCGTGGCCCAGTGCTGCTCCATCTTCTCGCCGACCATCTCGATCTCCCGCTGCGGGAAGGACGGGACCGCGGCGAGCTCGTGCTGCGTGCGCAGACCGAGGAAGTGCATGAGGGAGCGGGCGTTGCAGGTGGCGTACATGGAGGAGAAAAGACCGACCGGCAGGACCGAACGGGCAACCTCGCGGGCCACGCCCGCGGCGAGCATCTCCTGGTAGGCCTCGTAGGCCTGGCGGTAGGAGTCCTCCATGACGCGGCCCGTCAGTTCCTGCTGTGCCTCGGTGCCCTCGACGAAGACGTACTTGCCGGGGCGGCCCTGCTGGACGAGCTTGCGCTCGGCGTCCGGGACGTAGAAGACCGGCTGGAGCTCCCTGTAGCGGCCCGATTCCTCGTTGTAGGACCAGCCCACGCGGTGGCGCATGAACTCGCGGAAGACGAAGATCGGTGCGCTGATGAAGAAGGTCATCGAGTTGTGCTCGAAGGGGCTGCCGTGGCGGTCCCGCATCAGGTAGTTGATGAGCCCCTTGGACCGCTCCGGGTCCTTCTGCAGCTCCTCCAGCGACTGCTCGCCGGCCGTGGACACACGGGCGGCCCACAGCACGTCGGAGTCGGCGGCGGAGTGCTTCACCAGCTCCACCGTCACATCACTGCGGAAGCTGGGTTTCAGATCTGAAGCGGCGGTCTCGCTCACCGGGGGTCCTTCCAAACGTGCGTTACCTGGGGCGCGCCCACTCTACGTCGCCCTCCACCGCCCGCCGTGCAGACTCCCTCCCGGAGGCACTCCCCGCCGCGCTCCCCCGCACACGGCCGCCCGGGCAGCTGACGCAGCGCCATAAATTTTGGCTAATGTCCCGAATTCCGGCACCGATCGGGTGACTCGTACGTCCTACTCAGCAGAAGCACGCACACCCCCGCCACCACGCCACCACCGCCCCAAGGGCCCTGACCGTGAGGAGAGTCGCTCCATGTTCCGCCGGCGCGAACCCGTCCCGTTCGCCTTCGTCGCCGAGGCCGACCGATTCCGCAGTAACGTCACTCCGCCGCCGCGCGAGAGTCTGAGCAAGACCCAGATCGCCGCCCGTAGTCTGGTCGGACTGACCGTGGTGGCGGGGCTCGTCGGCTCGCTGCTCTTCGGTATGCCCGCACTGCAGCCGAGCAAGGCATCCGAGAAGTCGCAGCAGTCGGAGGCGTCCGAGGGGCGGTAGCCTCACGGGCACAGCCCAACCGAACGTGCATGTGAGTGAGGTCCAGCCGTGCCCCTGCCCTTCCTGACGGCCGACGGCGTCTTCGACACGGATGACGCCGGCGACGAGGTACTGGCCCACGACGACCGGGACCGCTGGCGACGGCCCTATCGGCCCGGTCCCTGGCGCGTGGCCATCGCCGCGATGCTGCTCCTGCTGTCGGCCTTCATGCTGCTGGCCACGATGATCATCGCCTTCGCGGGTACCTGGGCGGGCGCAGCAGGCTGCCTGGCCGCCGCGCTCGCCGTCGTCGGAGCCGCCGTGCAGATACTGCGCGCGGGCGTCTGGGTGAACCGTACGGGGCTGCGCCGGGTCGGGTTCTTCAGGACCCGCTCGATCGCGTGGAGCGAGATCGGCGAGGTCCGCACGGTCCAGCAGCCCGTGCGCTGGCTCGGGCTGCCGAGGACCGTACAGGGGCAGGCGCTGACGGTGGCCGGGCGCGGCGGAGCGGAACTGCCGGTGCTGCTGACCGACCACAACGCCGACTTCCTGTCCCGGACCGAGGCCTTCGACCGGGCCGCGGACGCGGTCGAGGCCTGGGCCGACGAGTACCGGCCCCTGCCCGCCTGAACCACAGGCCGGCCGGAACAGAGTCAGGACAGCGAGCCCGTACGGGGATCAGACCTGTACGGGCTTCTTGTCGTGCAGGGCGATGGCCCGCTGCATGGCCTTGCGGGCCCGCGGGGTGTCGCGGGCGTCGTGGTAGGCGACGGCGAGGCGGAACCAGCTGCGCCAGTCCCCCGGCGCGTCCTCCGTCTCGGCCTTGCGGCGCGCGAAGACCTCGTCGGCGGAGTCCCGCAGGATCCGGCCGTACTGGTCCCGCTCCAGTTCGTCGACGGGCAGCGCCCCCTCCGCCTCCAGCTCGGTCGCGAGCCGGTTGGCCTTCGTGACGAAGCGGGTGTTCATCCAGAGGAACCACACGCCGATGACGGGCAGGATCAGCACCGCCACACCGAAGGTGACGGTCAGCCAGGTGCCCTGCTGGATCAGCAGCAGGCCCCGGCTGCCGGCCAGGACGAAGTAGACGGCCAGGACGGCGGCCGTGAGGAAGTACGTGATCTTCGCGCGCATGGCTCAGCCCAGGTCGAGGAAGTGTTCGAGGCCGAAGGTGAGGCCGGGGGTCCGCACGACGCGGCGCGTACCGAGCAGGATGCCCGGCATGAAGCTGCTGTGGTGCAGGGAGTCGTGACGGATGGTCAGGGTCTCGCCCTCGCCGCCGAGGAGGACCTCCTGGTGGGCCAGCAGGCCGCGCAGGCGGATGGCGTGCACGGGGACCCCGTCGACGTCGGCGCCGCGGGCCCCGTCGAGGGCGGTGGCGGTGGCGTCGGGCTGCGGGGCGCAGCCCGCCTCGGCGCGAGCGGCCGCGATGAGCTGGGCCGTGCGGGTCGCCGTGCCGGAGGGGGCGTCGACCTTGTTCGGGTGGTGCAGCTCGACGACCTCGACGGACTCGAAGTAGCGGGCGGCCTGGGCGGCGAACTTCATGGTGAGGACGGCGCCGATGGAGAAGTTCGGGGCGATGAGCACACCGGTCTCCGGGGAGCCGTCCAGCCAGGTGTTCAGCTGCGCGAGGCGGTCCTCGGTCCAGCCGGTGGTACCGACCACCGCGTGGATGCCGTGGCGGATGAGGAAGTCCAGGTTCCCCATCACCGAGGCGGGGGTGGTCAGCTCGACCGCGACCTGGGCGCCGGCCTCGGCCAGCGTCTCCAGCTTGTCGCCGCGGCCGAGGGCCGCGACCAGCTCCATGTCCTCGGCGGCTTCGACCGCCTTGACGGCCTCGGCGCCGATGCGGCCCTGAGCGCCGAGGACTGCCACGCGCAGCTTGCTCATTTTCGTGTCCTTAATTCAGCACAGGCTTACCTGCGCACGGAGCTAGGCGACCACTTCGTCGAGGCGGGCGGCCTGCTTTTCCTTCAGGGGGCCGATCACCGCGAGCGAGGGACGCTGGGCCAGTACATCCTGCGCGACCGAGCGGACCTCGTCCGGGGTCACGGAGGCGATCCGGGCCAGCATGTCGTCGACGGACATCTGGTCGCCCCAGCACAGCTCGCTCTTGCCGATGCGGTTCATGATCGCGCCGGTGTCCTCCAGGCCGAGGACGGTGGAGCCGGAGAGCTGGCCGATGGCCCGCTTGATCTCGTCGTCGCTGATCCCGTCGGAGGCGACCTTGTCGAGTTCGTCGCGGCAGATCCGGAGCACGTCGTGGACCTGGCTGGGCCGGCAGCCCGCGTACACGCCGAAGAGGCCGGTGTCGGCGAAGCCGGAGGTGTACGAGTACACGCTGTAGGCCAGGCCGCGCTTCTCCCGGACCTCCTGGAAGAGCCGGGAGGACATGCCGCC
Source organism: Streptomyces sp. NBC_01408 (assembly GCF_026340255.1). Lineage (GTDB taxonomy): Bacteria > Actinomycetota > Actinomycetes > Streptomycetales > Streptomycetaceae > Streptomyces. Next base: position 684,291 of record NZ_JAPEPJ010000003.1, read on the forward strand.
GCCGAGGGCGGTGTTCAGTACGCCCAGGGCCCAGCGGCGCTCGTCGGTGCGGGCGAGGCCGGGCATGCCGAGGACCACGTGGGCCTGCTCGGTCTTGCGGTTCACCAGGTCGACGCGGCCGGAGGTGCGGATGCGCTTGGTTCCGGTGCGCGGGCCGATCGGCTCGGCATCGGTGCGGGTCAGCGCCCCGGCCTTCTCGAAGGCCGCGCGGACCTGCCGTACGACCTTGTTGTGGTCGACGTTCCCGGCCGCGGCCACGACCAGGTGGGTCGGGTCGTAGTGCTTCTTGTAGAAGCGGCGGATCCGGTCGGCGCCGAGCGCGTTGATCGTGTCGACGGTGCCGAGGACGGGACGGCCCAGGGGGGTGTCCCCGTACATGGTCTGCGCGAACAGGTCGTGGACCATGTCGCCCGGGTCGTCCTCGGTCATCGCGATCTCTTCGAGGATGACTCCGCGCTCGGCGTCGACGTCCTCCTCGCGGATCAGCGAGCCGGTCAGCATGTCGCAGACCACGTCGATGGCCAGCGGCAGATCGGTGTCGAGCACGCGTGCGTAGTAGCAGGTGTACTCCTTCGCCGTGAAGGCGTTCATCTCGCCGCCGACCGCGTCGATCGCGGAGGAGATGTCGAGGGCGCTGCGCTTGTGCGTGCCCTTGAAGAGGAGGTGCTCCAGGTAGTGCGTGGCACCGTTGAGCGTCGGCGTCTCGTCGCGGGAGCCCACGTGCGCCCAGATGCCGAATGTGGCGGAGCGGACGGAGGGCAGCGTCTCGGTGACGATGCGCAGTCCGCCGGGCAGGACGGTGCGCCGGACGGTGCCGATGCCGTTCTGCCCCTGGAGAAGGGTTTGGGTACGGGCGACGGCCCGCCCCTCCGAAGAGGGGCGGGCCGTCACACGGGAACTACGCGACATCACTTGTCGGAGTCGTCCTTGTCAGCGTCGTCGCCGGCTGCCTCGCCGTCGATCACGGGGATCAGGGAGAGCTTGCCGCGCGAGTCGATCTCGGCGATCTCCACCTGGACCTTGGTGCCGACCGCGAGCACGTCCTCGACGTTCTCCACGCGCTTGCCACCGGCGAGCTTGCGGATCTGCGAGATGTGCAGCAGGCCGTCCTTGCCGGGCATGAGGGAGACGAAGGCACCGAAGGTGGTGGTCTTGACGACCGTACCCAGGTAGCGCTCGCCGACCTCCGGCATGGTCGGGTTGGCGATCTGGTTGATCGTGGCGCGGGCGGCCTCGGCGGCCGGGCCGTCGGAGGCACCGATGTAGATGGTGCCGTCGTCCTCGATCGTGATCTCGGCGCCGGTGTCCTCCTGGATCTGGTTGATCATCTTGCCCTTGGGGCCGATGACCTCACCGATCTTGTCCACCGGGATCTTGACGGTGATGATCCGGGGGGCGAACGGGGACATCGCGTCCGGCGTGTCGATCGCTTCCATCATCACGTCGAGGATGTGGAGGCGGGCGTCGCGGGCCTGCTTGAGGGCCGCGGCCAGGACGGAGGCCGGGATGCCGTCCAGCTTGGTGTCCAGCTGGAGCGCGGTCACGAACTCCTTGGTGCCGGCGACCTTGAAGTCCATGTCGCCGAAGGCGTCCTCCGCACCGAGGATGTCGGTGAGGGCGACGTAGTGCGTCTTCCCGTCGATCTCCTGCGAGATCAGACCCATGGCGATACCGGCGACGGGGGCCTTGAGGGGCACACCGGCGTTCAGCAGCGACATGGTGGAGGCGCAGACCGAGCCCATGGACGTCGAACCGTTGGAGCCGAGGGCCTCGGACACCTGACGGATCGCGTAGGGGAACTCCTCGCGGGTCGGGAGGACCGGCACGATCGCGCGCTCGGCGAGCGCGCCGTGGCCGATCTCGCGGCGCTTGGGCGAGCCCACGCGGCCGGTCTCACCGACGGAGTACGGCGGGAAGTTGTAGTTGTGCATGTAGCGCTTGCGGGTCACCGGGGAGAGGGTGTCCAGCTGCTGCTCCATGCGGAGCATGTTCAGGGTGGTGACGCCCAGGATCTGGGTCTCGCCACGCTCGAACAGCGCCGAGCCGTGCACGCGCGGGATGGCCTCGACCTCGGCGGCGAGGGTACGGATGTCCGTGATCCCGCGGCCGTCGATGCGGACCTTGTCCTTGATGACGCGCTCGCGCACCAGGGCCTTGGTCAGGCTGCGGTAGGCGGCGGAGATCTCCTTCTCGCGGCTTTCGAAGGCCGGGAGGAGCTTCTCGGCGGCAAGCTCCTTGACGCGGTCCAGCTCGGCCTCGCGGTCCTGCTTGCCCGGGATGGTCAGCGCCTGGGAGAGCTCGCCCTTGACGGCGGCCGAGAGGGCCTCGTACACGTCGTCCTGGTAGTCCAGGAAGACCGGGAACTCGCCCTCGGGCTTGGCGGCCTTGGCGGCCAGGTCGGCCTGGGCCTTGCAGAGGACCTTGATGAAGGGCTTCGAGGCGTCGAGACCGGCGGCCACGACCTCCTCGGTCGGCGCCTCGGCGCCGCCCTTGACCAGGGCGATGGTCTTCTCGGTGGCCTCGGCCTCGACCATCATGATCGCGACGTCGCCGTCCTCCAGGACGCGGCCCGCGACGACCATGTCGAAGACGGCGTCCTCGAGCTCGGTGTGCGTCGGGAAGGCCACCCACTGGCCGCGGATCAGCGCGACGCGGACGCCGCCGATCGGGCCGGAGAAGGGCAGACCGGCCAGCTGGGTGGACGCGGACGCGGCGTTGATCGCGATGACGTCGTACAGGTGGTCCGGGTTGAGCGCCATGATCGTGGCGACGACCTGGATCTCGTTGCGCAGGCCCTTCTTGAAGGACGGGCGCAGCGGGCGGTCGATCAGGCGGCAGGTGAGGATCGCGTCCTCGGAGGGGCGGCCCTCGCGGCGGAAGAAGGATCCGGGGATCTTGCCGGCCGCGTACTGGCGCTCCTCGACGTCCACCGTGAGGGGGAAGAAGTCGAGCTGGTCCTTGGGCTTCTTCGACGCGGTGGTCGCGGAAAGCACCATCGTGTCGTCGTCCAGGTAGGCAACGGCGGAGCCGGCGGCCTGGCGGGCCAGACGGCCCGTCTCGAAGCGGATGGTGCGGGTGCCGAAGGAACCGTTGTCAATGACGGCCTCGGCGTAGTGGGTCTCGTTCTCCACTAGCGTTTTCTCCATTTTCGTCGTCTCCGTCCACCACCCGTGTGGCGGTGGACGGTTTCGGAGAAGCGCGCCTGGCCTGGGGGCCGGTCTTCGATCGAAGCACCCGGTTCGGAGCCCGCTGGGGCATTCCGGGTGCCACTACCGAGGACCGGCGGCGTAGGGAGGGCGCTCCTCCTCTTCAGTTGTGCACGTCTTCTCAGACGGGCACGTGCGTCCTTTCCAGACTACAAAGGGTCCGGTCCGGTCCGCACGTACAGCAAAGGGAGCGGCCCCCGGATGTGGGAACCGCTCCCTTCACAGCGCTTTACTTGGCGCCGGCCGCACCGCGGCGGATGCCGAGGCGCTCGACCAGCGTACGGAAGCGCTGGATGTCCTTCTTGGCCAGGTACTGCAGCAGGCGGCGACGCTGGCCGACCAGGATCAGCAGACCACGACGGGAGTGGTGGTCGTGCTTGTGCGTCTTGAGGTGCTCGGTCAGGTCCGAGATGCGGCGGGACAGCATCGCGACCTGGACCTCGGGAGAGCCGGTGTCGCCCTCCTTGGCACCGAACTCGCTGATGATCTGCTTCTTCGTAGCGGCGTCGAGCGGCACGCGTACTCCTCGTTTAGGTCTTCGTTGCCACCGAGTGCCCCAGGTCGAATTCTCTGGGGATCTTCCGTAACTCGGGAGGCGGGGTCCGCTGAGCGCAGTCCACAGACCCTTGAAGAAGGATCCGGGGGCGCGTACACAAACGGCCGTCACACAGCGTACCAGGCTGCCGCTGCCCCACGTCTCAGCTGGTGAGAGCGCGGGCCTTGGAGTAGACGTCGAGCACGGCCAGGGCCAGGGGCACCAGGCTGAGCAGTACGGCCGCCTCGGTGAGGTCGAGCAGCCGCCCCCAGAAGGGTGACAGACCCTTGCGGGGAATGACCAGCGCAATTCCGGCGAGGAGGGCCGCGCCGGCGGTGACGGCGGCGGACAGCCAGATCGTACGGAGGTCCAGGCCGCTGCGGTCGTGGTCCACGACGAGGGCCTGGACCAGCTCGGCCGGCGGGTTCAGGGACAGGCCCAGGATCAGCAGGCCGAGGGCGGCGAGCCCGGCGACCAGCGTGCACACGACCTGGGAGGTGTAGCGGAAGAGCCGGGCGCGCAGCAGCATGGCGAGGCCGGCGGCCAGGGCGAGCAGCCGGCCCCAGGTGTTGTCGGAGAAGCCGAGGACGGCGGCGGAGCCGACGGCGACCGCGGCGCAGCCGCCGACCAGTCCGAGGAGCATCTCGTGGCCGCGGCGGGCCTGGGCGGCGATGGCCTCGGCGTCGAGGGGGGCGCCCTGGTCGTGCTGGTCGGAGCCGGACGGGTCACCGTACGGCTCGGTGTCGTAGCGGTCCGGGGTCTCGTACTCCTCGGTGGCGCTCTGCGGGGCGGCGTAGCCGATGGGCAGGCGGGCGAAGCGGGCGGAGAGGCCGGGCAGGAAGGCCACGAGGCCGATGGCGACGGGCGCGCAGACGGCGGCGGTGGCGGTCGCGGAGGCCTCGGCGGTGATGGCGAGGAAGGTGGCCAGGGTGCCGGTGGCGGCGAGGAAGGTGGCCGCGACGAAGGGGGCGTCCCCGCTGGGGGTGAGCGCGACCAGGGCGACGGAGGCGATCAGTACGCAGACGCAGCCGAGCAGGAACTGGAGCCGGCCCGGTCCGTGGCCCGCGGCGGGCGCGATGATGCCGGAGCCGGCGATCAGCAGGTGCGGGAGGGCTGCGAGGCCGAGGGCCACGGCGGAGCCGCGGTCCCGGTAGACCCGGGCGCGCACTCCGGCGACGGCGGTGAGCAGGACGCCCGCGGCCCCGGCGATGATGCCGGGCAGGCCGTGCATGTCGTGGCGGACCGGGTCGGCGTACCAGAGGACGAAGCCCAGCAGGACGAGCAGTACCGCGGCGCCGGCCAGGCCCGCGCCGCGCAGCATGTCGTCGCTCCAGCGGTGCCGGTCGCGGACGACGGCGGAGGCGACGGCGTCGGAGACGTCGTCGAAGACGGCGGGCGGCAGGGACTCGGCGAAGGGGCGCAGGCTGAGCACCTCGCCGTCGAGGACCTGCTGGCCGGCCAGCGTGCGGGCGCCGTCGAGGACGGCGCCGGAGCGGCGGACCAGGTGGAAGCCGGTGGGCGCGCCGACGGGCTGGGTCTGGCCGGTGAGGCGCAGCAGCTCCGGATAGACGTCGGCGACGGCGATGTCCTCGGGGAGGGCGACGTCGATCCGGCTGTCGGGGGCCACGACGGTGACCCTGCAGAAGCCCGTCGTTGCGGCCGTACTCACCTGTGTGACCCCCCTGGTTGAAGAATGGTTGGCGCACCGGACGCGGTGTGTCTCACACCGGATTCGCGGATGCGCATGCTGCGCGGCGCCACCCTACCGGGCGTATGACCGACTGTCGGCAAGTAGGATCACCTGTCGCATGGAGGAGACCCCCTCCGTGTCCGGGACTTGGGGGCGCCGGTTGCGACGTCCCGTCCGTTTTCGAGGGATTGATGCTCCGGTGAGCCAGATCGTCGTCAAACGCCCGCCACGGTCCCTGCCGCCCGAAGTTCCTTCGGAGGAGCTGAGGCTGGAGGCTCCGCCGGAACTTCCGCGGGGGCAGCAGGAGGGCATGCTGATGCAGCTCCTGCCGATGCTCGGCATGGGCTCTTCGGTCGTCTTCTTCTTCATGCCGGGTGCGGCGCCGTTCATGCGCATCATGGGTGTGCTGATGCTGGTGTCGACCGTGGGCATGGTCATCGCCCAGTTGGTGCGCTTCCGTCGCGGGTCGCAGGGGCAAATGGCCGATGTGCGCCGGGACTACCTCAAGTACCTGGCGCAGACCCGCCGTCAGGTACGGCGGACCGCGCGCTCGCAGCGCGACGCGCAGCTGTATCTGCACCCGGCCCCCGAGCAGTTGTGGTCGGTGGTCGCCGAGGGTTCGCGCCTGTGGGAGCGGCGGGTCGGCGACAGGGACTTCGGGCAGGCCCGGCTGGGGCTGGGACCGCAGCGGCTGGCGACGCCGCTGGTGGCGCCGGACACCGCGCCGGTGGACGAGCTGGAGCCGCTGACGGCGGGCGCGATGCAGCGCTTCCTGCGGGTGCACTCCTCGCTGGACGGGCTGCCGGTGGCGTTGTCGCTGCGGGCGTTCTACCACGTGACGGTGTCCGGGGAGCCGGAGTCCGCGCGCGGGACGGCGCGGGCGCTGGTGGCGCAGCTGGCGACGCTGCACTCGCCCGAGGACCTGGTGGTGGCCGTGGTGGCCGCGCCGGGTGCGGCGCCCTCCTGGGACTGGACGAAGTGGCTGCCGCACACGCAGGTTCCCGGGCAGGTCGACGGGGCCGGTACGAAGCGGCTGTGCGGCGACGACCTGGGTGAGCTGGAGGCGTTGCTGGGTCCCCGGCTGGAGGGGCGGCCCCGGTTCAGCCGGGAGGTGTCCCCGGTGCTGGACCAGCCGCACCTGGTCGTCGTACTGGACGGCGGGATGGTGCCGCCGGACTCGGCGTTCGCCGCGGCCGAGGGCTTGCAGGGCGTCACGATCGTCGAGGTGGTCGCGGGCGAGCTGGACGAGCCGCGCGGCGGGCTGTCGGTCGTGGTGCGGCCGGGCCGGCTGCGCCTGGAGTCCGGCGCGGGGATCGCGTACGAGGGTGTCCCGGACACCCTGTCGCTGCCCGCGGCGGAGGCCCTGGCCCGGCAGCTGGCGCCGCTGCGCACCGGTGGCGGGGACGACGACGAGCCGCTGCTGGCCAATCTGGACTTCACGGATCTGCTGAACCTGGGCGACGCGGCCGCGGTCGACGTGGCGCGGACCTGGCGGCCGAGGTCGGCCGGTGAGCGGCTGCGCGTGCCGATCGGCGTCGGCGAGGACGGCGGTCCGGTCATGCTGGACCTGAAGGAGGCCGCGCAGGAGGGCATGGGCCCGCACGGCCTGTGCGTGGGCGCGACCGGTTCCGGCAAGTCGGAGCTGCTGCGCACCCTGGTGCTGGGCCTGGCGGTCACGCACACCTCGGAGACGCTGAACTTCGTGCTCGCCGACTTCAAGGGCGGTGCGACCTTCACCGGCATGGGGCAGATGCCGCACGTGGCGGCGGTCATCACGAACCTGGCCGACGACCTCACGCTCGTGGACCGGATGGGCGACTCCATCCGCGGTGAGCTGCAGCGCCGTCAGGAGCTGCTGCGTTCGGCGGGCAACTACGCGAACATCCACGACTACGAGAAGGCCCGCGCGGCCGGCGCCCCGCTGGAGCCGCTGGCCTCGCTGGTGCTGGTGATCGACGAGTTCAGCGAGCTGCTGACGGCGAAGCCCGACTTCATCGACATGTTCATCCAGATCGGCCGCATCGGCCGTTCGCTGGGCGTGCACCTGCTGCTGGCCTCGCAGCGCCTGGAGGAGGGCAAGCTGCGCGGGCTGGACACGTACCTGTCGTACCGGATCGGTCTGCGGACGTTCTCGGCGGCCGAGTCGCGGACGGCGATCGGCGTGCCGGATGCCTACCACCTGCCGTCGGTGCCCGGTTCGGGCTATCTGAAGTTCGGTACGGACGAGATGACCCGCTTCAAGGCGGCGTACGTGTCGGGCACCTACCGCTCGGGCGGGCCGGACCTGTCGGTGGGCCTGTTCCCGGTGGAGCGGCGGCCCGCGCTGTTCACGGCGGCGCCGGTGCCGGTGGTGTACGCGGCCCCGGACCCGGCGTACCTGGCGGCGCAGTCGGCGCGGGAGGACGACGCCCTCGCGGACACGGTGCTGGACGTGATCGTGGCCCGGCTGGAGGGGCAGGGGGTGCCGGCGCACCAGGTGTGGCTGCCGCCGCTCGACCAGGCGCCCCCGCTGGACCAGCTGCTGCCCGCGCTGGCGCCGTCGGCGGAGCGCGGTCTGCACGCGGAGGGGTACACGCGGCCCGGCGGGCTCGTCGTACCGCTCGGCCTCATCGACAAGCCGTTCGAGCAGCGGCGCGAGGTGCTGTACCGGGACTTCTCCGGCGCGGCGGGCCACATGATGCTGGTCGGCGGTCCGCAGTCGGGCAAGTCGACGCTGATGCGGACGCTGATCGCCTCGTTCGCGCTGACGCACACCCCGCGCGAGGTGCAGTTCTACGGGCTGGACTTCGGCGGTGGCAGCCTGTCCTCGATCGCCGAGCTGCCGCACGTGGGCGGGATCGCCTCGCGGCTGGACCCGGAGCGGGTGCGGCGTACGGTCGCGGAGGTGGGGGGCATCCTCAACCGCCGCGAGGAGTTCTTCCGTTCGAACAACATCGACTCCATCGCCACCTACCGGCGGCGGCGGGCGGCGGGCGAGCTGCCCGGCGAGCCGTGGGGCGACGTCTTCCTGCTCATCGACGGCTGGGGCGGCTTCCGCAACGAGTACGACGGTCTGGACCAGGTCGTCACGGACATCGCGGCCCGCGGTCTGGGCTACGGCATCCACGTGGTGATCACCGCGGCGCGGTACATGGAGGTGCGGCCCGCGCTCAAGGACCAGATGCTCAGCCGGCTGGAGCTGCGCCTGGGCGACGTCATGGACTCGGAGTTCGACCGCAAGGTCGCTGCGAACGTGCCGCCGGGGATGCCGGGCCGCGGCCAGGTGCCGGAGAAGCTGCACTTCCTGGGCGCGCTGCCGCGGATCGACGGCTCGCACGAGGCGGAGGACGTGTCCGAGGGCACGGCCGCGTTCGTGTCGGCGGTCAAGCAGCACTGGACGGGGGCCTCGGCTCCCGGGGTGCGGCTGCTGCCGCGCCTCCTCCACGCCGACCAGCTGCCCCGGGGCGGGGACCACGCCGGGCGCGGGATCGCGATCGGTATCGACGAGACGGCCCTGGAGCCGGTGTTCGTCGACTTCGACTCCGACCCCTTCCTGCTCGTCTTCGGCGAGAGCGAGTCGGGCAAGACGAACCTGCTGCGGCTCATCGCCCAGCAGATCGCCGAGCGCTACACCCCGGACCAGGCCCGCCTGGTCGTGGGCGACTACCGGCGGAGCCTGCTCGGGGCCCTGCCGGAGGAACACCTGCTGGAGTACGCGCCGATGGCGAGCTCGCTGCAGATGCACATGGAGGCGCTGGGCGGGGTGTTCTCCCGGCGGCAGCCGCCGACCGACGTCACTCCGCAGCAGCTGCGCGACCGCAGCTGGTGGACCGGCCCGGACGTGTTCATCATCATCGACGACTTCGACCTGGTGTCCACCAGCCAGGGCAATCCGCTGGCGCCGCTGGTGGAGTTCCTGCCCTTCGCCCGGGACACGGGCGTCCGCTTCATCATCGCGCGCAACTCGGCGGGTGCCTCGCGTTCGCTGTACGAGCCGTTCATGCAGCGGATCAAGGAGCTGGGCGCGCAGGGCCTGGTGCTGTCGGGCGACCCGTCCGAGGGCGACCTGGTCGGCAGTGTGCGGCCGCGTCCGATGCCGCCGGGCCGGGGCTACTTCGCCTCGCGCAGGCGGGGCACGTCGCTGGTGCAGCTCGGCCGCATGCCGGAGATGTAGGCGCGGCCGGGAGGCCTCGCGCCGGACGGCTGCGGCCGGGAGGCGCATCGGGCGGAAACCCGCCCGATGCGCCGCGTCAGCACCGATACTCGGTGGTGAAGACCGCGCCACCGAGGGAAAGGCCGCACATGGGCACCCAGCAGGAGAAGGACGAGCTGTACGCGCTCGACATCAGCGGCGTCGAGTGGGAGGGCCCGCCCGGGACCAGCCCGGACGAGGAGCGGGTCGAGATCGCCCGTCTCCCCGAGGGTGCGGTGGCGATGCGGTCCTCGCTGGACCGGGACACCGTGCTGCGGTACACCGCGGCCGAGTGGGAGGCCTTCGTACTCGGGGCCAGGGACGGCGAGTTCGACCTGGACCGGCAGGAGCCCTGAGGGCGGAGCGGTACGCGGAAGGGGCGCGCCCGGTGCGGGCGCGCCCCTTCTTCACGTACGGACGTGGCTACCGGGCTCAGTAGGCCTCGGTGAACAGCCGCGAGGCCTTCACGTCGGTGGCGCGGTAATCGGCCTTGCCGCGCTCGATGAGGATGGCGACCTGGTCGAGCTGCGCCTTCATGTGGTCGGCCTTGCCCTTGTACTTCCGCTGGAGGTCCTCGTACGCGGCGTGGGCCTCACCGTCCCAGGTGTCCGTGACCACCTTCACCGCCTGCTCCATCTCGCGCAGGTCGCCGACGATGTTCTTGGCGACCTGGCGGATGCGGTTGGCCATCGCCTGGACGCTCTCGTACTGGACCTTGGTGTGACCGTCGTTGCCAGACATGCTCTTCTCCTTCGCGCTGGGCTAACTGGTATGCGGCGTACGTCAGATGGCGTTGAGGCCGGAGCCGTTGCCGCCCGCGTTGGCCTTGACGGCGTTGAACGCCGCACGCACCTCGTCGTCCTGGGCGTTGCTGAGGTTCTTGGTCTGCGACACCGCGTTGTGCAGGATCCCGAGGAGCGAGCGGATGGCGTCGTGGTCCTCGTTGACCGTCGTCTGGGCCGAGACGAACCCCGAGGCACCCACACCGGTCCAGCCGGCGCTCACAGTGGCGAGGATGTCGGCCAGCTCGCGGGACTGCCTGGTGACGGCGTTGGCCGTCTCGGAGATCTTGATCTTGGCCTGGGCGACCGGGTCGTCCGCAAGTCCGAAGTTGCTGTTGGGGTTGTTCACCCGATGCTCCTCACTTCTCAATTCACCGGCGGAACCGGCGGATTGCGTGGCGGAGCGGACAGTTCCCGGCGCGGCGTCGAGCCGCGCACCCCGGGCATCCCCCTCCGCTTCACGCGATCCCCCGATCACATTCGTGAAGCCTGCTGTCACTCTAGCCAGTTCATCCACATGGCCCAACACCGGCAGGCCGGTTCCGTTGATGAACTGTGACTGTTCACTGCAAACGACGGCCGCGTCGGCGGGCTTCCCGGATGACGATGGCGGTCCCGGCGATGACGGCGATGAGGACGGCTCCGATCCCCAGAGCGTACGTGCCGAAGCGCTCCTCCCGCTCCTGGGCCGTCTCGGTGAGCCGCAGGGGCGCGGCCTGCGGGGCGGCCGCGGGGGGTGGGCCCGGGTCCGGGACGGGGGCCTTGGGGGCCTCGTGGTCCTGGCTGACGGCGCGCACCGGGTCGACGACGCCCCAGCCCACGTAGTCGTCACGGCCCTTGACGGAGCGTTCGGCGGTGTTCTGGATCTGCCAGACGATCTGCTGCGGGGACCAGTCCGGGTGCTCGGCGCGCAGCAGGGCGGCCACGCCGGCGACGTAGGGCGCGGAGAAGCTGGTGCCGTTGTCGATGCACTGGCCGAAGCCGGGGACCGTGGAGACCATGTCGACGCCGGGCGCGGCGACTCCGACGAAGTCTCCGGGCTGGGAGAACGGGGCCCGTTCGTTGTTGCGGTCGGACGCGGCCACCGCCAGTACGCCGGGGAAGGCCGCCGGGTAGGTCTTGCGCTTCTCGCCGCTGAGGCCGTCGTTGCCCGCCGAGGCCACCACCACGGCCTTGGCGTCGATGGCCTTCTGGACCGACTTGGCGAGCTCGGAGTCCGCGGTCAGCGGCACGTCGGTGTCCTGGGAGATGTTGATCACCTGGGCCCCCTGGGCCACGGCGTGGTCGATCGCCTGGCTCAGGGTGAGGGCGTTGCCCTTGCCCTGCCCGTCGTTCTGCCGGATGGGGATGATCGTGGCGTCGGGGGCGAGGCCGACGAAGCCCGTGCCCTCCTGGGGGCGGGCCGCGATCAGCCCGGCGACCTTCGTGCCGTGGCCGACGGTGTCGGCCGTGCCGTCACCGCCCTTGGGGTCGACGAGGTCCTTGCCGGCGCCGGTGTCGAGGGCGCCGCTGAGCTGCGGGTTGGCGCGGTCGACACCGGTGTCGATGACCGCGACCCGGACGCTCTTGCCGCTCTTGTCCTTGCCCTTGGTCTGCGCCCAGAGCGCGTCGAGCAGCAGCCTCTGGAGGGCCCAGGGGCGGTCCGCGATCTGCTTCTTCATGGGGAAGGTGCATTCACCCGCGCCCGCGAGCCGCAGGCCGTACGGGGGCTGCGGCGGGGCGCCCTCGGCAGCGGCGGCGGCTCCGGTCGTGCCGGAGAGCGCGACGAGGGCGAGGGCGGCGGTGAGGAGCGCGGCGCGCGCCGGGGCGGGACGGGCGGCCGGGGTGCGGCGGGCGGCCGGAGGCCCCGGCAGGGACGCGGAGGCGGAGCGGTGTGCGGGCACGGTCAGCGGCATCGTCACGAACCCTGGGGCTGGCGGGCGGAGTTGGTGTCCAGGCGGGGCCCCTTGGAGAGGAACTCCGACCAGGCGATGGGCACCATGGCCGGTACGGTGCCTCCGTAGCCGAGCCGGATCTGTGCCTGGCTGGCCTCGGGGCGGGCGTCCGAGGAGCCCTTCCCCTGCTGGTCGGGCGCGCCGATCTTCGACTGCTCGGCGTCGCTGTCGCCGTTGGCCTGGACGGCGTACCGCAGACCGGTGTCGGTGACCAGGAAGAGCGAGCCGCCGGCGGTGGTCTGCTTGCCCTGGACCTGGGTGTACAGCAGGCCGGAGCCCGGGGTGACGTAGGCGCTCGTACCGCTGGCCGTGATGTCGATGGGGAAGCCGGTGCCGGCCCAGGTGCTCAGGGTCTGGTTGCCCTGGCCGTCGACCGCGCGCAACACATTGCAGACGGTGTCGCGGCTGCCGGGGCCGGTCGCGCCCGTACCGCCGGCGGGCGCGCTCTGGTTGATGCGCTCCGCCTTCTTCTGCGGCCACCGGACGTCGCCGAGGAAGGGGGTGGCGTCCGGGTTGAGGGACTGGAGGTCGATCTCCCGGGCCTTGCCGTGCATGTTGAGGCCGTCGGTCGCGGGCGCCGAGATCAGCAGCCAGGCGACGAACTCGGAGACCGGCGCGACCTTGCCGGGCAGCACCACGTAGTGCTGCGTGCCGGCGCCGGTCTGCGCAGTGAGCACCATGCCCACCTTGTTGTCGGCGGTGACCAGGCCCTTGACGTCCGCGTTGGCGCCGGCCTTGCCGGGCAGCTGCGGGAAGGCCAGGTCGTCACCGGAGTTGAGGGTCGCCAGCCACTGCTCGGTGACCTGCTGCGGCGCGGCGCCGGTGCCGACCAGGGCGGTGGTCATCGTCCCGGCGGCGGGCGTGCCCTCCGGGAACTTGTACTTCGTGCCGGTCGCGTCGACGAGGTACCGCTCCTTGCCCGCGCCGGTGCTCTGGACGTACAGCGACTGGGTGTCAGTGACCTTGCGGTTGTCGTCCATCAGACCCGCCTCGCGGTCGGCGAGGACGAAGGTGGCGGTCTGCACCCCGTGGCCGTTGCCGCCCGGCTGCTGGCAGACCGCCCAGCGCTTGGCCTTGCCGGCGTCCTCCTTGGCGGGGAGGCGGTCGGGGGCGTAGGGGATGCCGATGATGGGGCCGCGCGGGGGCTTGCCCGCGTCGAGCACCTTGTCGTCGACCTGGATCACCTTGAACTTCTGCGGGTCCAGCAGCAGTCGGGCGGAGGAGAGGTTGAGCACCGGGTGCAGCCGGGTCTGGTCCTTGCCGTTCACCTTGGTCCTCAGCACCACGTAACGGGTCGTCGACTGCTTGCCGACGATCACCTGGGTGCCGGGCTCCGCCCAGCCCTTGGGCGCCGTGGGCTTGAACATGCCCCAGGCGCCGAACCCGGCGAGCACGAGCGCCCCGATGACCACCCCGGGCAGGACCGCGCGCAGCGGCCGCGGCGCACCCTCCTCGGTTCCCGTGGCGGAGGGCTGGAGGAACGCGGCCACCGTGCGCCGCTTCGCAAAGGTGTACGCGTTGAGCTCATCACGTCGTGATGCCATGACCGTCTGTTTCTCCCCGCACGGCCCGGTAGGTGAGTACGGTCCCCGGGCCTCGATTGTCGGACCGGGCACCTACTATGCCTCTTGACGGACGGTATGCACGGGCCGGGTAGGGTGAGGTTGCCGCTCAGCGCCCTCCGGACCAGGGCAGTCAGGGCTTGTTGGGGTGGATTGAGGAGGTTCCGGAGCCGTGCGGCAAGTGTCGCGCAGCGCCGGGGCTCACGGGGTCTGGCCCCGGAAAGGTGAGGTGCGCGAGCGATGGCCACTGCGACGGAGCCGGCCACCGGCACGGCCGCACCCGCACGCGGCGGGGTGACGCCGCATCCGAAGTCGAGCCCGGGCCGGTTCGGTCCGTTCCGATTGCAACAGCTCGTGCTCCTCCAGGTCGCGGCCGCCGCCCTGCTGGTGGCCTGGGTGATCGAACCGCTGCTGCTCGTCCCGGCCGGTGTGCTGGCGGTCGTGCTCGTCCTTCTCGCGGTCGTACGCCGCCACCAGCGCTCCCTGCCCGAGTGGATCGGCGGCGCGCTCGCGATGCGCGCGCGACGGCGCCGGGCCGCGTCCCTGGCCGTGCCCACGGGCACCGAGCCCGGGCTGGCCCCGCTGGTCGAGGCCGACCCGGCGCTGCGCACACTCACGTTCAGCGACCGCGACCGGCGGCCCGTCGGAATGATCGGCGACGGGACCTTCCTGACCGCGGTCGTCCAGGTGGACACGGACGCCACCGCCCTGCGGCCCGACCGGGCGGCCCGGCCGCTGCCCCTCGCGCTGGTCCGGGACATCCTCGAAGTGGACGGCATCCGGCTGGAGTCCGCGCAGCTGGTGCAGCACACCCAGCCGGCGCCGGCCCCGCACCTGCCCGCCCAGTCGATGGCCACCCGCAACTACGCGCCGCTCCAGGCCCGGACCGGCACCCCGGCGGTGCGGCTGACCTGGATCGCGCTCAAGCTCGACCCGGAGCTGTGCCCCGAGGCGGTCGCCGCCCGCGGTGGCGGGCTGGGCGGCGCTCAGCGCTGTGTGGTGCGGGCCGCCGACCAGTTGGCGAGCCGGCTGGCCGGTGCCGGGTTCAAGGCCACCGTGCTGACGGAGCAGGAGCTGACGGCCGCGCTGGCGACCTCCTCGTGCGCGAACCCGATGGCGATCACCCAGGCGGGACGGTCGGCCAGCACGGGCCGGCGTACCGAGGAGACCTCGCGGACCTGGCGCTGCGACGACCGCCGGCACACCACGTACTGGATAGGCCGCTGGCCGCAGCTGGGCGGCGCCGGGTCGGCGGCGCTGCCGCAGTTCGTGGCACTGCTGACCTCGCTGCCCGCGCTGGCGACGAACTTCAGCCTGACGATGGCCCGGGCGGAGCGGCACGGTGTGACGCTGACCGGGCACGTCCGGGTGACCGGGCGCAGTGACGAGGAACTGGTGTCGGCCCGCCGCGAGTTGGAGCGGACGGCCCGGGGAGTGAAGGCCGGGCTGGTGCGGCTCGACCGCGAACAGGTACCGGGGCTGCTGGCTTCGCTGCCGCTGGGAGGGGCGCGATGAGGGGCGGATTCGGGCTGGTCGGGCCCCGGCGGGAGCGGCATGTGGTGCCCGCGGCGGACCTGGACTCGCTGGCGCTGCCCGTCGGGGACGACGGGGTCGTCATCGGAGTGGACGCCGAGGGCCGCCCGGCGGTGCTCGGCATCAACCGGCCGACGCCGTACGAGGTGACGCTCATCGGCGGCCTGTGGACGGCCCAGGTGCTGGCGCTGCGCGCGGCGGCCACCGGGGCGCGCGTCGCGGTGGAGACCGGGCGCGGCCAGGCGTGGTCGGGGCTGGCCCAGGCGGCCGGCGGCGGGCAGCAGTGCGTCACCTTGCACGAGGTGGGCCGGGTGCCGCCGCAGGGCGCGTCCGCGGGCAGCCCGGTGCTGGTTGTCCGCGACTGCGGGATGCGGCCGCCGCGCGGCCGTGTGGTGGCCGGGCCGTGGCAGTCGGTGCTGACCCTGCTGCCGTACCTGAGCCCGACGGCGCCGCGGCTGCTCCAGCAGTCCTCGCTGGTGGGCGTGCAGCGGGTGTCCCCCGACGAGGCGGAGCAGATCGGCCGCCTGATGAATCTGCCGCGGGCCTCGGTGGATTCCCTGCCGACCCTGGGCGACGGGGTCACGCTGTGGTGCAACCAGCGGGACCGGCAGTTCGTGATGACACAGGGGACGGAAGCGGAGACGGGCCTGCTGGGCCCGTCGCGGCGCATCGACTGACCCGGTGGCGGGGCTTGCCGGAGGCGCGGGCCGACGGGGTGCGGACATGCGCGGCGAGGGCGCGATTAGGCTGAGTGCGGGCGCGGCGTCGAGGTGGGCGCCGGACCGGTGTTCGACAGACCAGGAGGACCAGTGAACGGCGATCGGAACGAGAGGCGCGGCGGGACGTGGGACGTCCCGACGGACGATCAGTCCGACGCGGAGCCCGAGCTGACGGGCGAGTTCACCATCGACTACACCCCGCCGGCCTGGTACACCCAGGGCGCGGCTCCGGCCGCGTCGGTGCCGGGGCTCCCGGAGGGCAGCGGGTTCGAGCCGCACCGCCCGTCGGAGGTGGCCTCGCCCCCGACTATGCGGATGGCTCCGCCGGCGCCGCGGACCCCGTCGGACGGTGCGGGCGTGCCCGCCCCGTTCTCGGCGGCGCCCGCCCCGACCCCACTCCCCTCCGAGGCCGCACCGCCCGTGCCTCCGGCTCCGGCCGATCCCGCACCCGCGCCGTACGCGGCCCCGGCATCACCCGCCACCCCGACGGCTCCGGCTCCGGCTCCGGCTCCGGCTCCGGCTCCGGCTCCGGCTCCGGCTCCGGCCGATGGTGTGCCGCCCGCGCCGTACGCGACCCCGCTTCAGGCCGACGCCGTACCGCAGGACCCGTACGCGAGCCCGGCCCCGGCCGAGCCGAGCCCCGCGCCGTACGCGGCCCCGCCGCAGGCCGACGCCGTACCCCAGGGCCCGTACGCGACGCCGAGCCCGGCCCCGGCCGAGCCGAGCCCCGCGCCGTACGCGACCCCGCCGCAGGCCGACGCCGTACCGCAGGGCCCGTACGCGAGCCCGAGCCCGGCTGAGCCGAGCCCCGCGCCCTACGCAGCCCCGCCCGCGCCCGTTACCCCGCCGGCCCCTGCCGAAGCCGTGGCACAGCCCGCGCCGTACGCGGCCCAGCAGCCCGACGCCGTACCGCAGGACGCGTACGCGGCCCCGAGCCCGGTCGAGCCGAGCCCCGCGCCCTACGCGGCACCCCACATGTCTCCGGCCCCGGCCGAAGCCGCAGCCGCGGATGGCCCTTGGGACGGCGTTCGGGCGGAGGCCGAGTCCGACCGCGCGGGTGCGCCCGTGTCCGGTTCCGCCGCGGGGACTCCTTTCGAGGGAACCGGCGCCGCACCGGTCGGCTCCGAGCCGGTGCAGGGCTCCGCCTCGCCGCACGACACCCCGGCCGACGGGACGCCCCTCTTCCCCGGCGCCCAGGCGCCGACCCCGTTCGCGGGATCCGGTGGCGAACTGCCCCCGCCGCCGCCCGCGTTCGCGGTCTCAGGCGCGCAGGACGGCTACGGCTTCCCGCCCGCACCCGCACAGCCGCAACCGCAGGCTCCGGACGGCTACGGGTTCCCGCCGGCACCCGCACAGCCGCAGCCCCAGGCCCAGGCCCAGGACGGCTACGGCTTCCCGCCCGCACCCGCACAGCCGCAGGCCCAGGCTCCGGACGGGTACGGATTCCCGCCGGCACCCGCGCCGCCCCAGCCGCAGGCCCCCGACGGGTACGGGTTCCCGCCCGCGCCCCAGCAGGCCCAGGCCCAGCCCCAGGACGGCTACGGCTTCCCGCCCCAGGCACCCGCGCAGCCGCACGCCCCGCAGCCGCAGGCCCCCCAGGCCCCGCAGCCGCAGTTCGACCCGCACGGGGGTGCGCCCTGGTCCGCCGGACCGCAGCAGCACCAGCCCCAGCAGCAGCAACCCCAGCCGCAGCCGCCCCAGCCGCACGACCCCCGCTACCCGGCCGGCCAGCCCACCGGTGGGGCTCCGCTCGGCTACACGGCCGCCGTCGAGCTGTCCTCCGACCGCCTGCTGCGCAACAAGCAGAAGCCCAAGAACAGCGGCGGCGCCCCCGGCGGCGGGCTGTTCCGCTTCGGCGGCAAGGCAGCCGAAGCGGAGCGCCAGCGCAAGCTGGAACTGATCCGCACGCCGGTGATGTCCTGCTACCGGATCGCCGTCATCAGCCTCAAGGGCGGCGTCGGCAAGACCACGACCACCACCGCCCTCGGCGCCACCCTCGCCACCGAGCGCCAGGACAAGATCCTGGCCATCGACGCGAACCCGGACGCCGGCACCCTCGGCCGCCGCGTCCGCCGCGAGACCGGCGCCACGATCCGGGACCTCGTCCAGGCGATCCCGTACCTCCACTCGTACATGGACATCCGGCGGTTCACCTCGCAGGCCCCGTCGGGCCTGGAGATCATCGCCAACGACGTGGACCCGGCCGTCTCCACCACCTTCAACGACGAGGACTACCGCCGCGTCATCGAGACGGTGGGCCGCCAGTACCCGATCGTCCTCACCGACTCGGGCACCGGTCTGCTGTACTCCGCGATGCGCGGGGTCCTGGACCTGGCCGATCAGCTGATCATCATCTCGACCCCGTCCGTGGACGGCGCCAGCAGTGCCAGCACCACGCTCGACTGGCTCTCCGCCCACGGGTACGCCGACCTCGTCTCCCGCTCCCTCACCGTCATCTCGGGGGTCCGCGAGACGAGCAAGATGATCAAGATCGAAGACATCGTGCAGCACTTCGAGACCCGCTGCCGGGGAGTCGTCGTGGTGCCCTTCGACGAGCACCTCGCGGCCGGCGCCGAGGTCGACCTCGACATGATGCGGCCCAAGACCCGCGAGGCTTACTTCAACCTCTCCGCCCTCGTGGCAGAGGACTTCGTCCGGGCCCAGCAGCAGAGTCAGCAGGGCCACTGGGGAGCGCCGCAGCAGCCCCAGCCCGGCCAGCCGCCGGCTCCGCAGCAGCCGTACGGGCATCCCCAGGGGCAGCCCGGCTACCAGCCCGGGTACCAGCAGCCGCCGCAACAGCCGCAGCCCCAGCAGCCCTACGGCCAGCCCTACCCGCAGCCCGGCCAGCCCTGGCAGCCGCCGGCTCCGCAGCCGGGCCAGCACCCGCAGCAGCCTCAGCAGCCCCCGCGGGACCCGCGCCTCGGCTGACACGGAGCGAAAGCAAGGAGGGCCCGTACCGTCCCGGATCAGTGATCCGGGGCAGTACGGGCCCTCACCCGTTCCGGCTGGCGGCAGCCGGTGGAGCGTCAGCGCTCCACGTCGTACGCGTCCGTCAGCACCCGTGCCCGCTTCACATCGTCCGCGATGGCCTCCAGCAGCCCGTCGAGCGAGTCGAACTTCGCCATCCCCCGCACGTAGGCGAGGAAGTCGACGGTCACGTGCAGGCCGTACAGGTCCAGCCCGATGCGGTCGATCGCGTACGCCTCCACGGTCCGCTCCGTGGCGTCGAACTGCAGGTTCGTCCCCACCGAGATCGCCGCGGGCATCCGCTCGCCGTCCGCCGTCAGCCAGCCCGCGTACACCCCGTCCGCGGGGATCGCGGTGTGCGGGCGCGTCTCGACGTTCGCCGTCGGGTAGCCGAGCTCGCGACCGCGCTGCGCGCCGCGCACGACGACGCCCTCGACCCGGTGCGGCCGCCCCAGGATCTCGGCGGCGCCCTCCATGTCGCCCTCGGCGACCAGCCGGCGCGCCAGGGTCGAGGAGAACGGCACGCCGCCGCCCGCCTCGCCGCGCTCGACGAGGTCCACGACATCGACCTCGTAGTCGTAGGTGGAGCCCAGCTCACGGAGGAAGTCGACGTTCCCGGCGGCACGGTGGCCGAAGCGGAAGTTCGGGCCCTCTATGACCGCGCGCGCGTGCAGCTTGTCGACGAGCACCTTCACGATGAAGTCGGCCGGGGACAGCTGCGAGAAGTCCGCCGTGAACGGCAGGATCAGCAGGGCGTCCACGCCCAGACCGGCCATCAGCTCGGCGCGACGGTCGTAGGAGGCCAGGATCGGCGGGTGGCTGCCGGGGCGGACGACCTCGCTCGGGTGCGGGTCGAAGGTGACGACGACGGACGGGACTCCCAGCGCGCGGGCCTTGGCCACGGCCCGCCCGATGATCAGCTGATGGCCCCGGTGCACACCGTCGTACGAGCCGATGGTGACGACGCTGCGTCCCCAGTCCTGGGGGATGTCCTCCAAGCCACGCCAGCGCTGCACTGTGACCGCTCCTCGCCCGAACCCGTGTAGTCCTTGAACTGATTGCCGATTGCAGGTCTAAGACTGCCATGCCGGTGGCCGGTGCCCCGCATCGGCGTCTCGCCTCCCCCGGCCCGGGCCCGGGTCCGTCATGTCAGGTCACGTCCGGGGCCGCCGAGCTGAGCGTCTCCACCGTCCGGCGGGCACTCGGTCCCAGCAGCGCCGCCGCCTCCGCGCCCGCCTCCGCCAGCCAGCGGGCGACGAGCGCCCCGAAGGCCGGGTCGCTCCGGGCCAGCTCCACCGTCCGCCGTTCGAACACCGCGGGCCCGCCCGGAGCCCGCATCAGCTGGCGTCCGGTGCGCCGCAGCAGCTCCCGGGTCCGGCCGGGCGGCCGTACGCCGGCCCCGGCCGCCACGGCTCCGAGGAACGCGTCGAGCACCTGGGCGTCGGCCTCCTCGCGCAGCAGTACGTCGGCCAGCTCGCCCCGCAGCGGGTACGAGGGCTCGCCGCCCGGCGCGGCCAGGACCAGGGCCAGAGCGGACCGGACCACCTCCGGGGCGGACCGGAGCAGGTCCAGGACCAGCGGGCGCAGCACGGGAGCCGCTGCCGGGCCCTGTTCGAGGCGCCGGTCCACGAACGCGGCGGCGTGCGGGGCGTCCTCGGGGCGGCGCGCCAGGTGCTCCCGTACGAGGTCGCCCGCGCGCCGGGCCAGCCCCGGCGTCGTCAGCGCGGCCAGGGCGCGCAGCACCTCCCCGTCGGCCCGCTCGCGCAGCGCGGCGAACACCGCGTCCTGGTCGGGCAGTACGGGCAGGGCCGCCACCAGCGTCTCGGCGGGGAGCCGGGAGCCGCGCCCCGGGTCGCGGAAGCAGGCGAGGGCCTCGGGCAGGTACCGGCCGCGCACCTGCGGGTCGCGGAGCAGCACCGCCAGGGCGCTGCCGTGCAGGGCGGCGTCGGCGGGGCGGGCGAGCAGCGCCTGGGCGGCGTAGCGCAGCAGGTCGCGGTCGGCGGGGGTGCGCACGTGCGGGGCGGTGGCCTGCCCGTACACGGCGGCCGCGACCCGGCGCCCGGGCCCTTCGTCGTGCGCCCAGCGGTCCACGGCCCGGCACAGGGCGGAGGGCTCCTCCTCGGCGAGTACGGCCAGCAGCTCGTCGGCGCGCGGGTGCGCGGCGGCTACGAGTGCCTCGGTCAGGTCGTCCACGGCAAGGCGGCGGTGGGTGTGGAGCAGGGCCTGCGCGGCGGCGGCCACGGTGGCCCCGGGGCGGCCGCGCAGCCGGCGCTCGTCGGTGAACCAGCCGCAGAGCAGCGGCTGGGCGAGCCGCGGGTCGCGGACGAGGCGCCGGGCGGCGGCGTCCAGGTAACGGTCGCCGGGGACCGCCTCGGCGGGGTCGAGGGGCAGCAGGCGGCGCAGCAGGTCGAGGCGGTCGGGCTCGGGCAGCCGGAGCCGGTTCCAGAACCACCCGCCGAACTCCCCGGGTCCGGTCCGGGCCACGTGTTCGGCGAGGGCGTGCAGCACGGGGAGGTGCGGCCGGGCGTCGGGAGCCCGGAGCAGGCTCTCCCGCAGCAGCCGGCCGGCCCACCAGACCCGGTCGTGGCCGCCGGGGACGGTCTCGGGTGGTTCCTCGGCGAAGCCGTTGAGGCGTTGGACCAGGTCCATGAGCGCCCGGGCCAGCTCGTCCGGGGGCAGCCTGCGCAAGGCCTCCAGGACGGGCCCGATCCGGTGCCGGGGCACGGGCCGCGCCGCTTCGGCGGGGCCGTGGACCAGGGAGCCGAGTGCCGTCGGGACGTCCAGGTGGCAGGCCTGGATCCAGTCGGACAGCTCCTCGTGGGCGAAGCGGTAGCCGGACCCTACGGGCACCAGCAGCCCCTCGGCGAGCACGGCGGAGGCCCACCCGGTGCGCCACGGGAACAGCTCCTCGAAGGAATCCCGGTCCAGCCGGCCCCGTCCGGGCCCCAGACACCGGCGGGCCGCCTCGTGCACCCGGCCCGCGACCCGCGCCGCCAGCCGCCGGACCCCGGGGCCGTGCACCCCGGCGGACCCGGCCCCGGCCGCGGCGACGCGGACCGCCGCGCGCAGGCAGAGCAGGTCGAGGTGGGCGGCGAAGACCTCGTCGCGGCCGGGGCGGCCCGCGGTGACACCGGCCGCGCGGATCCCGGCGAGCAGGCGCAGGGTGAGCGGATGGCGGGCGTCGGCCTCGCGCACGGCGTCGGCGGGCACACCGAGCCTCGCCCGGGCGGTCTCGGCCTCGGTCGGGGTGAGGTCGCCGACCAGGAGGGCGGGCGGCAGCCGCCGGGCCGGGCGGGCCGGGCTGTGCAGGGCCCCGGGCGGGTACAGGGCCCCGGCCCGTTCCCAGTGCTCGGGCCGGGCGGCGACGATCATGCGGGCCCCTGTCGCACGGAGCCACGCCGCGGTGGCCGCGCTCCACGGGCTCAGCCGGTGCGCCATTTCCGGCGGCATCTCCTCCGGGGCGTCCAGCACGACCAGCAGGGCCCGCCCGGCCTCCGCGCCCAGCCGTGCCACCCGTTCGGCAGGCCCCTGCCCGTGGGCGTGCTCCCCCGGCATCCCCGGCCCGTGGGCAGGAGCCCCTGCCCCGGGTACGGCCGCCTCACCGGTCGGACCCGGCGCCGGCCCGACCCAGGCCGGGTCGAGCGAGGCCCACCCCCCGAGGCTCCCGGCTCCCGGCCCGGCGACCGGGAGCGGGGCCGAGGCAGGGGCAGCGGCAGCGGCAGGGCCGACGGCAAGGGCCGGGCCAAGGGCCGGGGCCGGCGCCGGTCCTGGCGCGCAGGACCCGCAGGACCCGCAGGACGCGCAGGACGCGGAGACCGCGGCGGGCCCTGACGACCCGAAGGATCCGTAAGGGCCAGAGGATCCAGAGGGGTCGGAGAGGCCAGAGGGGCCAGAAGATCCGCAGGTTGTAGAAGGTCCGCCGGACGCGGAGGACTCAGGGGACGCGAGGGGTCCGAAAGATCCCGTCGCGGCAGCCGTCCCCGCCGGTGCGTCGGCCGCCACCGTCCGGGCCGCCTCCGCCAGCGCGCGCGTCACCGCGTCGGCGACCGAGCCGTCCTCGCCCCGGAGGTCCGCCCCGCGCAGCCACAGGGTCGGCGCCGGGCGGGAGCCCCGGGCCCGCCTCGCGGCCAGGGCGGCCAGGGCCGTGGTCCGGCCGGTGCCCGGTTCTCCCACCAGGCCGAGGACGGGGTGGTCCGACGAGGTGAAGGCGGCGAGTTCGGCTTCGATCGCGGGCCGCTCCACGGGCTCGGGCCCTGTCACGCCCGGCCGGAAGGCCGTGTCCAGCGTGTTCGCGGTCAGTTCCAGCGCACCGGCGAGGTTGAGGTCCGCCCCGTGGCCCGGCACGGTCGCGGCGTTGCGCTCCAGCAGCGCGGCCAGCGGGCCCTCCGGGTCGGCCGCGGCCGCTGCCCGCAGAGCCACCGCGAAGTCTCCGGAGCGGTGCTCCGCCCGCAGAGCGGTGCCCAGCACCGCGAGCACCGCTCCGGTTCCGGCGTCCAGGACGGGACCCCCACGGGCCTCGCCGCCCAACCGCAGCGCGTCCCGCCCGTCCGTGCCGATCGCCAGCTCCACGGCCAGCTCCGCCGGCATCACACGGGCCCGGTCCGCCGCCGGATAGCCGCTGACCTCAGCGCCGCCCAGCACCCGCGCCTGCCGCCAGCCCCGCGCGGCCAGCCGTACGTAGGTCCCCGGGGCGATCGGCTCCCGCACCGCCACCGGAAGCGGCCGCATCCCGAGTCCGTCGGTCCGTACGAGTGCCAGCGCCACCTCCGGCAGCACGGTCACGTCCTCGGGCTCGGCAAGCCAGGTCCGCCCGGCCGGTCCGGGCCCGTGCAGCAGCACCCGGGGCAGCCCGTCGACGGCGTCGTGGCCGGTGACGACCGTTCCCTCGCAGTCCGCAAGGAATCCGCTGCCGCGCGGCACCCCTGCGGGATCACAGATCCTGACGAGTTCCACCGCTCCGCCGCCGACCACGGCGACTCCACGGGCCCCGCTGGCCCCGCCGGTCTCACCGACCCCGTCCGTCGCCACAGCCGCACCACTCCCCCGCCACGCCCCGTCCTCACGACGGTAGGCAGGTGAAGATCAGCACGAAAAGCACGCAAGACGAACGCGCCCCCCTACGCTCCCTCCATTCACTCCGAGCGCCTGCTCGGACGGGTGAATACGGGGGTCCGGGTGGATAGAGACCTACCCGAGGGGGGTCGTGGAGCGGTGAGCAGCAGGCAATGTGCGCTCACCGCTCCACGTCGGGGAGACGGCGGGTACCGGGTACCGCGTCGCGGCTACCGGCCACCGGCCACCGGCCACCGGCCACCGAGTGTCCGGATCAGGCGAAGACCGCGAGGGACTTCGCCTTCCCGCCCTTGCTCTCCACGAGCCCGAGCAACTGCCCCTGCGGCCCGTAGACCGCGACCGCCTTGCCGGGCTCGTACTCCTCCGGCATGTCGATCCGCACGCCGTTGGCGAGCAGCGAGGCCCGCCGGGCGTCCAGGTCCCAGCGGGGGAAGGCCGCGGCCGCCGCCTCGCCGATCGGCATGACGGTCAGCTCCTCCTGGAGCTGGTCCAGCGTGCGCGCCCGGTCGATCTTGTACGGGCCCACCCGGGTGCGCCGCAGCGCGGTCAGGTGCCCGCCGACGCCCAGGTCGGCGCCGAGGTCACGGGCCAGCGCGCGGATGTACGTACCGCTGGAGCAGACGACGGAGACGACGAGGTCGACGACCTTGGTGCCGTCCTCGGCCTCGGCCTCGCGCATGTCGTACACCTGGAACGAGGAAACGGTCACCGGCCGGGCCGGGATCTCGAAGTCCTCGCCGTCCCGGGCGCGCTTGTAGGAGCGCACGCCCTTGATCTTGATGGCGCTGACCTTGGACGGGACCTGCATGATCTCGCCGGACAGCTTGGCGATCCCCGCGTCCACGGCGTCCCGGGTGACCCCGGTGGCGTCCGTGGAGGAGGTGATGTCGCCTTCGGCGTCGTCCGTCAGGGTGTTCTGGCCCAGCCGGATCGTGCCGAGGTACTCCTTCTCCGTGAGCGCGAGGTGGCCGAGCAGCTTGGTGGCCTTCTCGACGCCCAGGACCAGCACGCCCGTCGCCATCGGGTCGAGCGTGCCGGCGTGGCCGACGCGGCGGGTCCTGGCGATCCCGCGCATCTTGGCGACCACGTCGTGCGAAGTGAAGCCGGACGGCTTGTCGACGATGACAAGGCCGTCCGGAGTCTTCCCTGCGTCGGTGCTCATTCCGCGGCTGCGTCCTCGTCGGAGTCGTCGGCGTCCTCGTCGGGCTTCTTGTACGGGTCGGCTTCGCCGGCGTACTTCGCGCCGGAGGAGACCTCGCGTACCTGGGCGTCGGAAGTCCGCGCCTTCTCGAGGAGGTCCTCGATGGTCTTGGCGTTCTCCGGGAGGGCGTCCGCGATGAAGGTCAGGGTGGGCGTGAACTTGGTCCCCGCCGCCCGGCCGACCGCGGAACGCAGTACGCCCTTGGCGCTCTCCAGGCCCGCTGCCGCGCTGGCCCGGTCCTCGTCGTCGCCGTAGACCGTGTAGAAGACCGTGGCCTCCCGCAGGTCGCCGGTGACGCGGGTGTCCGTGATGGTCACGTGCGTACCGAGACGGGGGTCCTTGACGCCACGCTGCAGCTTCTCGGCCACCACCTCCCGGATGAGGTCCGCCAGCTTCTTCGCCCGCGCATTGTCGGCCACTGGTCCGTCTCCTTCTTTTCTTGCATACAAACAATCAGTCTTCATCACCGTGGAGGCGCCGTCGTACGGACAGCAGCTCCACTTCAGGACGCGCCGCGACCAGCCGCTCGCAGCGGTCCAGTACGTCCGAGAGGAACCCCGCGTCCCCACTCACCAGAGCGACCCCTATGCGGGCCCTTCGGTGCAGGTCCTGGTCGCCCACTTCGGCCGCGCTCACGGAGAACTTGCGTTGGAGCTCGGCGACGATGGGCCGGACGACGGAGCGTTTCTCCTTCAGCGAGTGGACGTCGCCGAGGAGCAGATCGAAGGACAGAGTCCCCACGTACATGCAGTTCCGGATATCCCGCCGGTGCGGGTTCGGTGGCCTGCCGGCCGTCGCTCGGCAGGGTCACCAGAACCGTACACGCAACGGCCGGGGCCGATCGACGGATATTCCGCCGACCGGCCCCGGTGTTACGAGTTACGACACGGTGCGAACCGCCTCGCGCTTACGCGCGGGGCTTCTCGCGCATCTCGTACGTCGCGATGACGTCGTCGATCTTGATGTCGTTGTAGCTGCCGAGGTTGATACCGCCCTCGAAGCCTTCGCGAATCTCGGTGACGTCGTCCTTGAAGCGGCGCAGACCGGAGATGTTGAGGTTCTCCGCGATGACCTTGCCATCGCGCAGGAGCCGCGCCTTGGTGTTGCGCTTGACCTCGCCGGACCGGATGAGGACACCGGCGATGTTGCCCAGCTTGGACGAGCGGAAGATCTCGCGGACCTCCGCCGTACCGAGCTCGACCTCTTCGTACTCCGGCTTGAGGAGACCCTTCAGGGCCGCCTCGATCTCCTCGATGGCCTGGTAGATCACCGAGTAGTAGCGGACGTCGACACCCTCGCGGTCCGCCATCTGCGCGGCACGGCCGGCCGCACGGACGTTGTAACCGATGACGATGGCGTCGGAGCCCATCGCCAGCGAGATGTCGGACTCGGTGACCGCACCCACACCGCGGTGCAGGACCCGGATGTCGACCTCTTCACCGACGTCGAGCTGGAGCAGCGAGGACTCGAGAGCCTCGACCGCACCGGACGCGTCGCCCTTGATGATGAGGTTGAGTTCCTGGACCAGACCGGCCTTGAGCACGGAGTCGAGGTCCTCGAGGGACACACGACGGACGCGCTTGGCGAAGTTGGCGTTGCGCTCACGCGCAGCACGCTTCTCGGCGATCTGACGGGCCGTACGGTCCTCGTCGACGACGAGGAAGTTGTCGCCGGCGCCGGGGACGTTGGTGAGACCCAGGACCAGGACGGGGGTCGACGGACCCGCTTCCTCGACGTTGTTGCCCTTGTCGTCGAGCATGGCGCGCACTCGGCCGTAGGCGTCGCCCACGACCATCGTGTCGCCGACGCGGAGGGTACCGCGCTGGACGAGGACGGTGGCAACGGCACCGCGGCCGCGGTCGAGGTGGGACTCGATCGCAATACCCTGAGCGTCCTGCTCCGGGTTGGCGCGGAGGTCGAGCGAGGCGTCGGCGGTGAGGACGACGGCCTCGAGCAGGGAGTCGATGTGCAGACCCTGCTTGGCGGAGATGTCGACGAACATCGTGTCGCCGCCGTACTCCTCGGCGACCAGACCGAACTCGGTGAGCTGACCGCGCACCTTGACCGGGTCGGCACCTTCGACGTCGATCTTGTTGACCGCGACGACGATCGGTACGCCGGCGGCCTTGGCGTGGTTGAGCGCCTCGATCGTCTGCGGCATGACGCCGTCGTTGGCCGCGACCACGAGGATCGCGATGTCGGTCGACTTGGCACCACGGGCACGCATGGCGGTGAACGCCTCGTGACCGGGGGTGTCGATGAAGGTGATGCGACGCTCTTCGTCGTTGACCTCGGTGGAGACCTGGTAGGCACCGATGTGCTGCGTGATGCCGCCGGCCTCGCCCGCAACGACGTTCGTCTTGCGGATGGCGTCGAGCAGTCGGGTCTTACCGTGGTCGACGTGACCCATGACGGTCACGACCGGCGGACGCGGCATGAGGTATTCCTCGCCGCCCTCGTCCTCGCCGAACTCGATGTCGAAGCCCTCGAGGAGCTCGCGGTCCTCTTCCTCCGGGCTGACGATCTGAACCGTGTAGTTCATCTCGCCGGCCAGCATCTCGAGCGTCTCGTCGGAGACGGACTGCGTGGCAGTGACCATCTCGCCGAGGTTCATCATCACGGCGACGAGCGACGCCGGGTTGGCGTTGATCTTCTCCGCGAAGTCGGTGAGGGAGGCACCGCGCGACAGGCGAACGGTCTCGCCCTGGCCGCGAGGCAGCATCACGCCGCCGACGGACGGGGCCTGCATGGCCTCGTACTCCTGGCGCCTCTGACGCTTGGACTTGCGACCACGACGGGCCGGACCACCGGGACGGCCGAAGGCACCCTGCGTGCCACCACGGGCACCGGGACCGCCGGGACGTCCACCGAAGCCGGGACGACCGCCGCCACCGGCACCGGCCGGACCGCCGCCGAAGCCGCCGCCACCGGGACGGGGACCGCCGAAGCCGCCACCGCCACCGCCGGGACGCGAGCCCGGACCGGCCGGACGGCCGGCGAAGCCGCCGCCCGCGGGACGACCGGCGCCGCCGCCGGGACGGGCACCGCCCGCACCGGGACCACGGCCACCGGGGCCGCCACCGGGACGGGGACCGGGACCACCGGCAGCGGGACGCTGCGGCATCATGCCCGGGTTCGGACGGTTACCACCGGGAGCACCACCCGGACGCGGGGCGCCGCCCTGCGGACGGGGCATGCCACCGGGGGTCGGGCGACCAGCACCCTGACCCTGCGGACGCGGAGCGCCGCCGGGGCCGCCCTGCGGGCGGGGAGCACCCTGGCCGCCGCCGGCGCCGGGGGCACCGGGACGGGGAGCGCCGGCCGGACGGGGCGCCTGCGGGCGCGCCATGCCGGTGGAGCCACCAGAGGTGAAGGGGTTGTTGCCCGGACGGGGACCCGCCGGACGGGCGCCCTGCGGACGCGGGGCCTGAGCGCCACCGGGACGCTCGGTGCGCGCCGGGGCACCGGGAGTGGCGCCGGCCGGGCGCGGTGCGCCGGGACGGGCGCCGGGCTGGCCGCCCTGGGCCGCGGGACGCTCGGTGCGCGCCGGACGCGGACCGGGGGCCGCGGCGGCGGGACGCTCGGTGCGCGCCGGGGCGGCGGGAGCCGCCGGAGGCGCGGAGAACTCGGTCGCCACGGGAGCCGCCGGAGCGGGCTTCGGGGCGGCCGGAGCCTTCGGGCCGGGACGCGGGCCGGAGGCGGCCGGAGTCACCGGTGCGGGCGCTGCGGCGGCCGGAGCCTCCGCGACGACCGGCTTGGGGGCCGGTGCGCCGGGCTTCGGCGCAGCGGGACGTGCAGCGGCACCCGGAGTCGGAACCCCGGGCTTGGCGGGGGCAGCCTTGCGGGGCGCACCCGGCTTCGCAGCGGACTTGCCGGCGTTGCCGCCGGGGCCCTGCAGTGCGTCAGTCAACTTGCGTACAACCGGCGCCTCGATCGTCGAGGACGCCGAACGGACGAACTCACCGAGTTCCTGGAGCTTGGCCATGACGACCTTGCTCTCAACTCCGAACTCCTTGGCGAGTTCGTATACCCGGACCTTAGCCACTTCGCTCCTTTTAGGTCCGGGTTACGCCGGACCGTCGCTACTTCATGGGCGTACTCATCGCGTACTCATCGAGTGCTCATCGCAATCTCGACCTACTTCCAACTCGCGAGGTACCTGACCGCACGGATTGCCCGTGCCGTTCTCTTACTTCTTACGGTGTCGCCTCGACCGCTACGGCCAGGGCCTTGCGCAGTTCCTCCGTGTCGAGCGGTCCGGCGGACCGGAGGGCCCGGGGGAACGCGCGGCGGCGGACCGCCTGGTCGAGGCAGACCACGGCAGGGTGCACGTAGGCACCCCGGCCGGGCAGCGTACCGCGCGTATCAG
This sequence comes from Streptomyces sp. NBC_01408, assembly GCF_026340255.1. Lineage (GTDB taxonomy): Bacteria > Actinomycetota > Actinomycetes > Streptomycetales > Streptomycetaceae > Streptomyces. The sequence goes on from NZ_JAPEPJ010000003.1 coordinate 714,033, forward strand.
GGACGCATTCGTCCCCGATCGCCACGATGCGCAGCAGATCGCTCTTGGCCGCTCGCTCCCGGCACCCCACACAGGTGCGTTCGGGGCATGCGCGGGCTTGCGTCCGGCCAGACACGCCTAAGTCTACCTCCCCGCACCGACCTCTCCCCCGACAAGTGGCGGGCGAAAGATCGAACGGCTGTCGTGTTGTCTTGATCTGCTGCGTCACGGCCCGCCGCCGGACCGGGTTCCGGTCGCGGCGGCACGGCTGTCGTGACTCCTGTCTACCGTCCGGTAAGCCCGGCCGGTAGTGGTTTATTCCGCGTCCCGGTCCGAAGGCTGCTCGGTGTCGGGACGGATGTCGATGCGCCAGCCGGTGAGCCGCGCGGCGAGGCGGGCGTTCTGGCCCTCCTTGCCGATGGCCAGCGACAGCTGGTAGTCGGGCACGGTCACCCGGGCGGAGCGGGTGTCCCAGTCGACGACCTCGACCTCGCTCACCCGGGCGGGTGACAGCGCGTTCGCGACCATCTCCGCCGGATCGTCCGACCAGTCGACGATGTCGATCTTCTCGCCGTGCAGCTCGGCCATCACGTTGCGCACGCGGCTGCCCATCGGGCCGATGCAGGCGCCCTTCGGGTTGAGGCCCGAGCGGGTGGACCGTACGGCGATCTTGGTGCGGTGACCGGCCTCACGGGCGATCGCCGAGATCTCGACGCTGCCGTCGGCGATCTCGGGAACCTCCAGCGAGAAGAGCTTCTTCACCAGGTTGGGGTGGGTGCGCGAGAGGGTCACGGACGGACCGCGCACGCCCTTCGCCACCCGCACGACGTACGCCTTCAGGCGCAGGCCGTGCGTGTACTCCTCACCGGGGACCTGCTCCTGCACCGGCAGGATGGCCTCCAGCTTGCCGATGTCGACCAGGACGTTCTTGGGGTCCTTGCCCTGCTGGACGACGCCGGTGATGACGTCTCCCTCACGGCCCGCGAACTCGCCGAAGGTCAGGTCGTCCTCCGCGTCGCGCAGACGCTGGAGGATCACCTGCTTGGCGGTCGTCGCGGCGATCCGGCCGAAGTCCGACGGGGTGTCGTCGAACTCCTTGGGCTCCTGGCCCTCTTCGAGATCCCTCGGGTCTTCCGTCGCCCACACGACCACGTGACCGTTGGTGCGGTCCAGCTCTACGCGGGCGCGGCGGAAGCTCCCCTCGGTCCGGTGGTACGCGATGAGGAGGGCCGACTCGATCGCCTCGACGAGCAGGTCGAAGGAGATCTCCTTCTCCCGGACCAGACCCCGCAGGGCACTCATGTCGATGTCCACGGCTACGCCTCCTCTTCCTTCTTGTCCTTGCGGTTGAACTCGATCTCGACACGCGCCTTGGCGATGTCGGTGAATGCGATACGGCGGGCGGTCGCCTTGCGGCCCTTCACGCCCGGGACTTCGAGGTCGAGACCCTCGTCGTCCACATCGAGGATGCGGGCGATCAGTTCCCCGGCACCCTTCTCACCTTCGGCGGAAAGCTGGAACTTGACGAGACGGCCGGTCGCCCGTACGTAGTGACGGTGCTCGGTCAGCGGGCGGTCGGCGCCCGGCGAGCTCACCTCGAGGACGTACTCGTCCTCGCCCATCACGTCGGTCTCGTCGAGCAGGTCGGAGACCTCGCGACTCAGCTCGGCACACACGTCCAGCTCCACGCCCTCGTCGGAGTCCACGATGATGCGAAGCATCCGGCGCTTGCCCGCCTTGGACGTCTCGATCTCCTCGAGGTCCAGTCCCTTGGCGGCGACGAGCGGCTCCAGCAGTCCGCGCAGCCTGTCGCTCTGGGTGGTGCTCATCCGGGTGACTCCTCGGCCGCGTGTGCTGTTGTGGTTTTCCGTCGTGTGTCAGGTCAAAGGGTATCCGGTCGCGGAGGGTGTTGCCGTCCGCCCTCGGGGCGGGGCCCCGGGTACCGTGATCACACCCTGCCCCGCCATCACCCCCGAGGACGTCGCCGTGCCCTGGACTCTGCCATCGAGGCCCTCGCGCAGGAGCCTGCTCGCCGGCGCCGCCGGTGCGGCCGGCGCCGCGCTGCTCACCGGGTGCTCGGACGGGGATTCGCCCGGCGCCGGCACCGAATCCGGGGTTCCACTCGAACGGCGGATGCGGGAAGCGGCCGCAAGTGACAGTGCGCGGCTGCTGGAACGTTACGACGCCACCACCACCGCCCATCCGGCCCTGGCCCAGCGCCTCGCGCCGTTGCGCACCGCCGTCGCGGCGCACGTGGCGGCCCTGGCTTCCCCGGGCCCCGTACCGGGCTCGCCCTCGGCGTCACCCTCGGGATCGCCCTCCCCCACCGGTGTGACCTCGGCCGGAGCGCCCGTGGCGAGTGCCGAGCCGGTGCCCCCGCAGCCGGCCGACGCCCTGACGGCCCTCGCGGACGCCGAGCGGAGCCTGTCCGAGGCCCGGACCGTCGACCTGGCCGGCGCACCCGGGGAGCTGGCCCGGATGCTGGCCTCGGTGGCCGCCTGCGGCGCCGTCCACGCGTACCTGCTGACCACGACCCCCGGAGCCAAGCCGTGAAGCCCGAACCGCCCTCCGTCGCCGGCGGGGCCCTGGCGGCCGCGCAGGCCGCCCTCGCCGCCGAGCACGCGGCCGCGTACGGCTACGGGGTGATCGGCGCCCGGGCCGACGCCGCCCGGACGACCGAGGCCCGCGAGGCGTACAGCGGCCACCTCGCCCGGCGGGACGCGCTCGCCCGGACCGTACGGGAGCTGGGCGGTTCGCCCCGGCCGGCGGAGGCGGCGTACGCGCTGCCGTTCGAGGTGCGCACCCCCGCCGACGCCGGGCGGCTGGCCGCCGACATCGAGGACCGGGTGGCGGGCGCGTACTCCGACCTGGTGCGGGCGGCGGAGGGGCCGCTGCGCCGCATGGCGGCCGACGCGCTGAGCGCCTCGGCCGTGCGCGCGGCACGGTGGCGCGGTGTCGGCGTAGCCTTCCCTGGGCTCACGGAAAAGCGCTGAGGACGGCACACGGAGTGTCCGGCCCCGATCCGCCGGACACTCCCCCGGGGCCCCGCACAGCTGAAAGGGACCACGCACGCATGGCTTTCGAACCGCCGCAGCGGCTTGTACGGGCGCTCGGCGAGCTGCCGGAATCGGCGCAGGACGCGGACTGGCTGGGGCAGTTGTCCGGGCTCACCGAGGCCGCACTGGCCCGGCGCGAGGTGGAGGCCCAGCGGGTGCAGGCCCCGGGCGGACGCAGCAGCCTGGTCGTCCTCGTCCGGTACGCCGACGGGACCCCGGCCGCGCTGAAGCTCGCGCCGCCGCACGCCCACCCGGAGCGGGAGCTGGCCGCGCTGGCCCACTGGGGCGGGTTCGGGGCCGTACGGGTCCTCGACAGCCGTCACCACGAGGAGGACGGGGCGCTGCTGCTGGAGCGGCTCCACCCGGAGGTCTCGCTGAGGTCGCTGCCGGAGGCGAAGGCCCTGCTGGAGGCCTGCGGGACGCTGCGCAGGCTCTGGGTGGCGCCGGCGGCCGGGCAGCGCTGGGAGACGGTGGCGCAGCGTACGGAGCGCCAGGCGCAGGCGCTGCGTGCGGCGCCGGCGGAGGTCCGGTCCCTGGCCGACGCGGCCCTGGCCTTCCGGGACGAGCTGGTTGCCGCGCCGCCGGAGGAGCTCCTGCTGCACGGGAACTTCCGGCAGGGCAAGGTACTGGCGGGCGAGCGGGCGCCGTGGCTGACGGTGGGCCCGGACCCGCTGACCGGCGAGCGGGCGTACGACCTGGCCCGGCTGGTCCGGGACCGGCTGGAGGACCAGGTCGCCTCCTCGGCGGGCGCGGCGGGGGCCCGGCGCCGGGTCAACAAGCTGGCCGACGCCCTGGAGGTGGACCGGGAGCGGCTGCGGGGCTGGACGGTGTTCCGGGCCGTGGAGTCGGGGAACCGGGCACTGGCCGCCGGGCGGCGCCGGGACGCGGAGCTGCTGCTGGAGTTCGCGGCCTGGCTGTAGGGCATACCGTAAGTACGTACGGATGTCCGGCAGGGGGCCGCCATGGTCGAAGAACTGCTGACAGCGGTGATCGCCGCGGGTGTGGGCGTCGTGGTCTACGTGGGCGCCGCCGCCCGGGTGGTGAAGCAGTACGAGCGGGGCCTGGTCTTCCGCTTCGGTCGGCTGCGCGATGACATCCGGGGACCGGGCTTCACCGTGATCGTCCCCGTCGTGGACCGCCTGCGGAAGGTCAACATGCAGATCGTGACGCTGCCGGTGCCGGCCCAGGAGGGCATCACCCGGGACAACGTCACGGTCCGGGTGGACGCCGTCGTGTACTTCAAGGTCGTCGACCCCGCGAACGCGATCGTGGCGGTGGAGGACTACCGCTTCGCCGTCTCGCAGATGGCGCAGACCTCGCTGCGGTCGATCATCGGCAAGTCCGACCTGGACGATCTGCTCTCCAACCGGGAGATGCTCAACCAGGGCCTGGAGCTGATGATCGACAGCCCGGCGGTGGGCTGGGGCGTGCAGATCGACCGGGTCGAGATCAAGGACGTGTCCCTGCCGGAGACGATGAAGCGGTCGATGGCCCGGCAGGCGGAGGCGGACCGCGAGCGCCGCGCCCGGGTGATCAACGCGGACGCGGAGCTGCAGGCCTCGCACAAGCTGGCGCAGGCGGCGGAGGTCATGGCGGACCAGCCCTCGGCGCTTCAGCTGCGCCTGCTCCAGACGGTGGTGGCGGTGGCCGCGGAGAAGAACTCCACCTTGGTCCTGCCGTTCCCGGTGGAGCTCCTGCGCTTCCTGGAACGCGCCGCGCCCGCGCCTGTGCCTGCGGCGCCTGTCCCGCACGAGGACCCGGCCCCGGCCGGTCCGGCCACCGAGGGCCCCGGGCCGGCCGCGGTCGACGACGCGCCGGACGCCGGCCGGTACCTGGAGGCGCCGCCTCCGGCCCCGGCGGACCTGGCTCCGGGCGAGGCCCCGCCCGCGGTGGAACCGGCTCCTGAGGGAGCCCCGCCTCCGGCCGCGCTCGACAGCCCGGCGGGCGGCGACGGCCTGTACCTGGACGCGCCGCCGCCGGACCCGGACGCGCCGCCGCCGGACCCGGACGGGCCGCCGCCGGACCCGGACGGGCCGCGCGGGTAGGCCGCTGCGCGGAGCCCGTCCCCTACCCGCCCTTCCGCCGTTCCCCGGGCTCTGCCCGGACCCGCGCCTCAAACGCCGGCGAGGCTGGACTGGCCCCCGCACCGGCGCCGCGCACGGTTACGTCAGGCGGGCGAGGGCCTCCGCCAGCGGGAGCTCCTCGCGGGTGCCCGACGCGCGGTTCTGGAGCTCGACCACCGATTCCGCCGAGCGGCGGCCCGCCACCAGGATCCACGGGACGCCGATCAGCTCCGCGTCCGTCAGCTTCACGCCCGGGGACAGCCCCGGGCGGTCGTCCAGCAGGACCCGCAGCCCCGCGGCGGCCAGGGCGTCGGCCGCCTCCTGCGCCAGCGCCAGCGGGACCGCCTTGCCCGCCGCCACCACGTGGACGTCGGCCGGGGCCACCGCCGCGGGCCAGCACAGTCCGCGCTCGTCGGCCGTCTGCTCGGCCAGCGCCGCCACCGCGCGGGAGACGCCGATGCCGTACGAGCCCATGGTCACGCGGACCGGCTTGCCCTCGCGGCCCAGCACGTCCAGCCCGAAGGCGTCCGCGTACTTGCGGCCCAGCTGGAAGATGTGCCCGATCTCGATGGCCCGGTCGAGCCGCAGGCCCGCGCCGCAGGAGGGGCAGGGGTCGCCCGGCTCCACGACCACCACGTCCAGGTACTGGTCCACCTCGAAGTCGCGGCCGCAGACCACGTTCCGGGCGTGGGTGTCCGCCCGGTTGGCCCCGGTGACCCAGGAGGTGCCGGGTGCGACGCGGGGGTCCGCGAGGTAGCGGACCTTCTCCAGGCCCTGCGGGCCCACGTAGCCGCGTACCAGGTCGGCGCGGCCCTCGAAGTCCTCCGCCGTCACCAGTTCCACGACCGCCGGGGCAAGGTGCTCGGCCAGCTTGCCGAGGTCCACCTCCCGGTCGCCCGGTACGCCGACGGCCACGATCTCGCCGTCCACCTTCACCAGGAGGTTCTTCAGGGTCGCCGAGGCGGGGACCCCCAGGTGCGCCGCCAGGGTCTCGATCGTCGGGGTGTCGGGGGTGTCCACCTCCTCCAGCGCCGGGTGCTCCCCGGCCACGGGGGTCAGCGCGAAGGTGACGGCCTCCGTGTTGGCCGCGTAGGAGCAGGAGGGACAGTCCGCGAAGGTGTCCTCGCCGGCCGCCGCGGGCGCCAGGAACTCCTCCGAGGCCGAGCCGCCCATCGCGCCCGACACCGCGGACACGATCCGGTGGTCCAGACCGAGCCTCTCGAAGATCCGGACGTACGCCTCGCGGTGCAGCCGGTACGACTCCTCCAGCCCCTCCTCGGAGACGTCGAAGGAGTACGAGTCCTTCATCTGGAACTCGCGCCCGCGCAGCACGCCCGACCGGGGCCGCGCCTCGTCGCGGTACTTGGTCTGGATCTGGTACAGCATGACCGGCAGGTCCTTGTAGGACGTGCACTGGTCCTTCACCAGCAGGGTGAAGATCTCCTCGTGGGTCGGGCCGAGCAGGTAGTCCGCGCCCTTGCGGTCCTTGAGCCGGAACAGCAGGTCGCCGTACTCCGACCAGCGCCCGCTGACCTCGTAGGGCTCCTTCGGCAGCAGCGCCGGCAGCAGCACCTCCTGGGCGCCGATCCCGTCCATCTCCTCGCGGACGATGCGCGAGACGTTGTCCAGGACCCGCTTGCCCAGCGGAAGCCAGGTCCACACCCCGGCCGAGCTGCGCCGAACGTACCCGGCGCGGACCAGGAGCCGGTGGCTGACGGTCTCGGCGTCCGCCGGGTCCTCGCGGAGGGTCTTGGCCATGAGACGGGACATGCGCTGCACGTGTTGCGTTGACATACCGGGAGGTTACCGGGGCCGCTCAGAGCCCCGGAACCGAATTCAGGGCCTGCGCAGCGGCAGCGGCGCGCCCATGACGGCGTACGGGAGGCTCGCGCTCGGGAAGTGCACCCGGCGGGCGAGGTCCGTGTAGCCGAGGGCCCGGTAGAGCCGGCGGGCCGGGCTGTCGGTGTCGACGGCGGAGAGGATCGAGCGCGGCTCCGCGGCGCTGTCGGTGATGCGGGTGATCAGGGCGCGGCCGACGCCGTGGCCCTGGAAGCCGGGGTGGACGTGGAGCTCGGTGATGACGAAGGAGCCGTCGAGCCAGCCCTCGTGGCCGTCGGCCCGCAGGTAGGGCTCGACGATGGTGGACCACCAGTAGGCGCGGTCGTTCGGCATCCCGTACACGAACCCGGTGAGCGCCCCGTCCTCGGTGAACGCCCCGAGCGCGCGGGCCCCGCCGCAGGCCATGTGGCGCTGGACGATGTAGCGCCGGATGCCGACCTCCTCCTCGCTGAGGCCGAAGGCGACCGCCTGCACGCGCAGGGCCTCGTCCACGCGGGCGGCGAGGTCGAGCGGGCCGATCTGGAGGCCGGCGGGGCGGACGGGGTCGTCGCCCCCGGGGATTGGCAGCATGCGGCGACCTTACTGCGGAGTAGGGGCGCTCGGGTATGGCGGCGGGATCTGGTGTCCGGTCAGAAGAGGACGCTCATGAACGCGCCGACTTCGCGGAAGCCGACCCGCCGGTACGCCGCCCGCGCGGCGGTGTTGAAGTCGTTGACGTAGAGGCTGACCACGGGTGCCATGTCCCGCAGGGCGTAGGCGACGACGGCGGCCATCCCGCTCTCGGAGTGGCCCCGGCCGCGGAATTCGGGGGCGACCCACACGCCCTGGATCTGGCAGGCCCGTGCGGTGGCGGCGCCGATCTCCGCCTTGAAGACGACCTTGCCGTCCTCGACGCGGGCGAAGGAGCGGCCGCTGGCGACGAGCTCGGCGACGCGGGCCTGGTAGAGCAGCCCGCCGTCACCGGCCATCGGCGAGATGCCGACCTCCTCGGTGAACATGGCCACGCACGCGGGCATGATCAGGTCCATCTCGTCCTTGCGGATCCGGCGGACCAGGGGGTCGGCCCGGACCGTGGCGGACGGCTCCTCGATGATCATGAGCGGCTGGTGGGAGCGGACGTCGCGGGCCGGTCCCCAGCTGGGTTCCAGGAGCTGCCACAGCAGCCGGGTGGCGTCGGCGGGGCCGACGATGGACGAGCAGCGGCGGCCGGTGCGGCGGGCCCGGTCGGCGAAGGCGCGTACGGCGTCGGGTCCGGCGCAGACGGGGACCAGGTTGGCGCCGGCGTAGCAGAGGGAGCGGAGCTCACCGCCCGCGTACCAGCCCCACATCTCGCCGCCCAGGCGCCACGGGTCGAGTCCGGCGACCTGGACCCGGGAGGTGACGAAGGCGTTCGCGACCGGCTCGCGTCCGAGGACTTCGAGCGCGGCGTCGAGATCACTGGGCTCAAGGACCCGGGTGGTGGTCTGCGTCAACACTGGGGCCTCACCGTACAAGTCTGCTGGTCTACGCACTGTACCCGGCGCCGCTTGAGGATGCCGCGTCCCGCGGATCACAAAAAAGGCCCGGCCCCGCCCCCCGGCTGGCGGGGGACGGGGCCGGGCCGCACGATCCCTGAGGACTCAGACTCCGATGGCGACGGTGGGCTCGCCGGACATCACGCCGTCCTTCTCCATCTGCTCGGCGATCTTCATCGCCTCTTCGATGAGGGTCTCCACGATCTTCGACTCCGGGACGGTCTTGATGACCTCGCCCTTCACGAAGATCTGGCCCTTGCCGTTGCCGGAGGCGACACCCAGGTCGGCCTCGCGGGCCTCGCCCGGGCCGTTGACGACGCAGCCCATGACCGCGACGCGCAGCGGGACCTCCATGCCCTCCAGGCCCGCCGTGACCTCCTCGGCCAGCTTGTACACGTCCACCTGGGCGCGGCCGCAGGACGGGCAGGAGACGATCTCCAGGCGGCGCGGCTTGAGGTTCAGCGACTCCAGGATCTGGATGCCGACCTTGATCTCCTCCACCGGCGGGGCGGAGAGGGAGACGCGGATGGTGTCGCCGATGCCCTCGGAGAGCAGCGCGCCGAAGGCGACGGCCGACTTGATGGTGCCCTGGAAGGCCGGGCCGGCCTCGGTGACGCCCAGGTGCAGCGGGTAGTCGCAGGCGGCCGCGAGCTGGCGGTAGGCGTTGACCATCACGACCGGGTCGTTGTGCTTGACCGAGATCTTGATGTCGCTGAAGCCGTGCTCCTCGAAGAGGGAGGCCTCCCACAGCGCGGACTCCACCAGCGCCTCGGGGGTGGCCTTGCCGTACTTCTTCAGCAGCCGGGCGTCGAGCGAGCCCGCGTTCACGCCGATCCGGATCGGGGTGCCCGCGTCCTTGGCGGCCCGGGCGATCTCCTTGACCTTGTCGTCGAACTGCTTGATGTTGCCCGGGTTCACGCGGACCGCGGCGCAGCCGGCGTCGATCGCGGCGAACACGTACTTGGGCTGGAAGTGGATGTCGGCGATCACCGGGATCTGCGACTTCTTCGCGATCACGGCGAGGGCGTCGGCGTCGTCCTGGGTCGGGCAGGCGACCCTGACGATGTCGCAGCCGGAGGCGGTCAGCTCGGCGATCTGCTGGAGCGTGGCGCCGATGTCGGAGGTGCGGGTGGTGGTCATCGACTGCACCGAGATTTGCGAATCGCCGCCGACGGCCACGGAGCCGACCTGGATCTTGCGGCTGACCCGGCGGTCGGCAAGCTTCGTCGGCACGGACGGCATTCCGAGTGAGATGGCAGTCATCTGCTGTGCAACCCCAAGGTGTGGATCAAGGTCCCGAGATCGGCGGGCTCCAGCCTCCGAGATTACGCCAATCCCCGCCGCGCCCTCGCATCCGGAGGGGCATGCCACCCGAACGTAGGGGGCCGGGCACGATGCGTGCCCGGCCCCTGAACGCGCGTGGTACCCGGGCAGGCGGCTAGGTGATCTTGATCGGGTTCACCACGTCGGCCACGAGCACGAGCGCGGTGAAGCAGACGAAGACCCCGGCCACCACATACGCGGCGGGCATCAGCTTCGCCACGTCGAACGGGCCGGGATCGGCGCGCCGGAAGAGCCGTGCGACATTGCGCCGGAGCGACTCCCACAGGGCGCCCGCGATGTGTCCGCCGTCCAGCGGCAGCAGCGGGAGCATGTTGAACAGGAATAGGGAGAGGTTGAACATGCCCAGGACGTTCAGCATGATCGACATCCGCTGCTCGGCCGGGATGTCCAGGGTGGCGATCTCCCCGTTGATCCGGGCCGCTCCGACGATGCCCATCGGGGAGTCCGGCTCCCGCTCGGCGCCGTTGAAGGCCGCGTTCCACAGGGCGGGGACCTTGGCCGGGAGCTGGATCAGCCCCTGCACGCTGTTCTCCACGATCTCGCCCATGTGGTCCACGGACTGCCCGAAGGACAGCGCGGCGATCTCGCTGCGGGGCGTGAAGCCGAGCCAGCCGGCCGTCACGTACTCGCCCTTGACGTATCCGCCGTGGCCGTCCGTCTTGGCGACCTGGTTGGGGATCAGGTTCACCGGGAGGACCGTCTCGCGCCCGTCGCGGACGACGGTGACGGTGGCGGGGCCCACGGTGTCGCGGATCTTCTGCTGCAGGGCGGTCCAGTCGGCCACCTCGCGGCCGTTGAAGGCGACGATCCGGTCGTCCACCTGGAGTCCGGCGGCCTTGGCCGGGGCCGCCGGGTCGCCGTCCTTGCAGACCTCGCGGTTCTGGCTCTGCTTGATGACGCACGGCGAGACGGTCGCGACCTGGGTGGTCGTCTGGTTGACCCCGAAGGTCATCCAGACGCCGAAGAAGATCGCCAGCGCCAGCACCAGGTTCATGAAGGGGCCGGCGAACATCACGATCACGCGCTTCCACGGCTTGCGCGTGTAGAAGAGCCGCGTCTCGTCGCCGGGCTGGAGCTCCTCGTACGCCGCCGAGCGCGCGTCCTCGATCATCGAGCGGAACGGCGAGGTCGAACGGGCGGTGACCTTGCCGTCCTCACCGGGCGGGAACATCCCGATCATGCGGATGTAGCCGCCCATCGGGATGGCCTTGATGCCGTACTCGGTGTCGCCCCGCTTCCGCGACCAGATGGTCCGGCCGAAACCGACCATGTACTGCGGTACGCGGATGCCGAAGAGTTTGGCCGTGGAGAGGTGGCCGAGCTCGTGCCAGGCGATGGAGAACAGCAGCCCGATCACGAAAATGACGACGCCGATCGCCGTCAGCAATATCGTCATGCGCCCGCCTCCACGGCGGCGCGAGCCGCCATCTCCTGTGCCCGGGCCCTGGCCCAGGTCTCCGCTTCGAGGACGTCCGAGAGGGTGAGGGAAGTTCCCGCGTCCGGCGTCCCGTGCTCATCGACCACGGCAGAGACCGTATCCATGATTGCTGTGAACGGCAGCCGACCGGCCAGGAACGCCTCTACGCACTCCTCGTTCGCCGCATTGAACACCGCCGGGGCCGTACCGCCGAGGGTACCCACGTGCCGGGCCAGGTCCACCGCGGGGAACGCCTCGGTGTCCAGCGGGAAGAACTCCCAGGTCGACGCCTTGGTCCAGTCGAAGGCGGGGGCCGCGTCCGGGATCCGCTCGGGCCAGCCGAGGCCGATCGCGATGGGGCCGCGCATGTCCGGCGGGGTGGCCTGGGCGAGGGTGGAGCCGTCGGTGAACTCCACCATGGAGTGCACGTAGGACTGCGGGTGGACCACGACCTCGATCTGGTCGAAGGGGATGTCGTAGAGCAGGTGGGCCTCGATGACCTCCAGCCCCTTGTTGACCAGGGTCGCCGAGTTGACGGTGATCACCGGGCCCATGGCCCAGGTGGGGTGGGCCAGCGCGTCCTGGACGGTGACCCCCGCGAGCTCGGCGCGGGTGCGGCCGCGGAAGGGCCCGCCGGAGGCGGTGACCACGAGCTTGCGCACATCGGCCCGGGTCCCGGCGGCGAGCGCCTGGAAGAGCGCGGCGTGCTCGGAGTCCACCGGGATGATCTGGCCCGGCTTCGCGAGTTCCTTGACCAGCGGGCCGCCGACGATCAGCGACTCCTTGTTGGCGAGGGCCAGGGTCCGGCCCGCCCTCAGGGCGGCGAGGGTGGGCGCGAGGCCGATGGAGCCGGTGATGCCGTTGAGGACGGTGTGGCACTCGGAGGCCGCGAGCACGGTCGCCGCGTCGGGACCGGCCAGGATCTCGGGCAGGGCCTCGGACGGGCCGTACTGGGCGCTCAGCGCCTCCTTCAGGGCCGGTACGACGTCCTCGCGGGCCACGGCCACGGCGGCGACCCGCAGCAGCCGGGCCTGCTCGGCCAGCAGCCCGACCCGCCCGCCGGCCGCGGAGAGCGCGGTGACCCGGAACCGGTCCGGGTGGCGCAGGGCGAGGTCGATGGCCTGGGTGCCGATGGACCCGGTGGACCCGAGGATGACGATGTCCCGGATGCCCGCCGACGCGTCGAAGAGGACGTGCGGATCGGCAAGGGGGGCTTGGCGGTCGCTCATGCCCCCATTGTTGCCGCAAGTCAGGGGCGGTTGGACACGGAGTCCCCGTGAACGACCCCGGCGAGCAGTTCGGGGAGCGTTCCGGCGAACTCCGGCAGCGAGCGGGCGGCGCCCCACCAGGCGTCGGCGTCCGTGCCGAGGGCGTCGGCGAACAGCCGGTCCGCCTCGGCCCGGGCGGCGAGGACCGCCTGCGGCCGGTCGTGCCGGTCGGGGAGGTCCACGTCGCCCAGCCAGTGGTCCTCGTCCAGCGCCCAGGCGGCGGGGGCCTTGTGCCCGATCACGTCGGTGCCGGTGAGCAGGCCGCGGTCGAGGCAGTCGCGGACCCACCGGACGTCCTCGCGCAGGTCGCCCATGGCATTGGGCACGGCGAGGCTGGCCAGGGCCAGCTCGCGCTGTACGCCGCCGACGGGCTCCGGGGAGCCGGGGGCCAGCGCCTCGACGGCCCGCGCGAGGTCCGGGCCGTCCCCGGTGACGGGCAGCGGCCCGGGCACGGTCCCGTCCGCCACCGCGGCCACCAGTTCGGGCAGGGTTCCGCGGAAGCCGGGGGCGTGCCGTTGCAGCTCGGCCCACAGCCGCGGGTCGTCGCCCAGCGCGGGCCGCAGCACCCGGTGCAGTGCCGAGCGCATCCCGGCCCACTCGGCCAGGTTCCAGGCGAGCCGGCCGGTGCCGTGCGCCTGGCCGAGCAGCAGGGTCCGGTGGGCGGGGGCCACCGCCGCCGCGAGCTCGTCGAAGGTGAGGGTGCCGGTCCGGACCGCGCGCACGGCGGGGCGGTGCCAGTGGGGGCCGTACGAGCCCTGCGCGCGCGTGTCGAGCAGTGCGAGGCAGACCCGCCGGTCCAGTCCGGCCACGAGCAGCAGGGCCTCGACCGAGCCGGGCGGCAGCGGGGAGCGGGCGTGCTCGCGGAGCAGGGCCCCGGGGTCGAGCGCGTGCGGGAGGGCGAGCACGTCGAGCGGCACGCGGGGGCGGCGGCTGCCGTGCCGGCGCAGCAGGGCGATCAGCTCCGCGCCGGTCAGCGGCGGGTTCCCGGGCCCGGCCTCGCGGCCCAGCTCGGCGCTGAGCGTGGCCAGCAGGGCGGGCGCGGGGCCGGACCGGGCGGCGTACCGCGCGGGGCCCGGCAGGCCGGGCAGCGGGCGGCCGAGCACCTGGGGGTTGCGGGCGATGGTGCGGCGGTCCTCGTCGGTGCCGTAGCGCAGGAGCAGGGTGACGACGGGCGCCGGGAGGTACTCGTCGCGGCAGAGGTAGCGGCGGGTGGCCGCGTCGAGGCGGCCGAGCACCCAGGCCGCGACGGTGTCCGGTGCGTGGCGCAGCAGCAGCGCCACGCACCAGGCCAGCCGCCTGCTCTCCCGGTCCGCGTCCACATGCATCCGATTCCCCGTCGCCGCGCGCATACGCCTGTCCGGCGTGCGGCGATGATCGCAGTTCAGGGACGGTTCAGCGAAGGGGGCGGTGGACGTTTTTCCGGGTGGAGGGGCCGGGGGTGGCGTCGGCGATCCACGGACCGTCGCCCGAGGGGTCGAGTACGCCTTCCTCCAGCCAGGTGTAGGTGCCGGACAGGACTCCCTGCACCACGGTGCGGTCGAGGTCGTCGGTGTTGGTCCAGAGCCGTCCGAAGAGCTCCTCGACACGGATCCGGGACTGCCGGCAGAAGGCGTCGGCCAGCTGGTAGGCCTCGCGGCCGTGGTCGCCCTTGGCCCGCAGGTGCTCGGCGCGGACGCAGGCGGCGCTCATCGCGAAGAGTTCGGCGCCGATGTCGACGATCCGGCCGAGGAAGCCCTGCTTGGTCTCCATGCGGCCCTGCCAGCGGGACATGGCGTAGAAGGTGGACCGGGCGAGCTTTCGGGCGCTGCGCTCGACGAAGCGCAGGTGGGTGGCGAGGTCGGGGTGGCCGCCGGGGTGGAACTCCCGGTAGGTGCCGGGGACCTGTCCGGCTCCCGTGGCCAGTTTGGGCAGCCAGCGGGCGTAGAAGCCGGCCGCGCGGGCGCCCGCCTTCGCCTTGTCGCCCAAGGCCTTCTCGGGGTCGATGAGGTCGCCCGCGACCGCCAGGTGGGCATCGACGGCCTCGCGGGCGATCAGCAGGTGCATGATCTCCGTCGAGCCCTCGAAGATCCGGTTGATCCGCAGGTCGCGGAGCATCTGCTCGGCGGGCACGGCGCGCTCGCCGCGGGCGGCGAGGGACTCGGCGGTCTCGAAGCCGCGGCCGCCGCGGATCTGCACGAGCTCGTCGGCCATCAGGCAGGCCATCTCGGAGCCGTAGAGCTTGGCGAGGGCCGCTTCGATGCGGATGTCGTTGCGGTCCTCGTCGGCCATCTGGGAGGCGAGGTCGACGACGGCTTCGAGGGCGAAGGTGGTGGCGGCGATGAAGGAGATCTTGGCGCCGACCGCCTCGTGCCGCGCCACGGGCCGCCCCCACTGCTCGCGGACGCCGGACCACTCGCGGGCGATCTTCAGGCACCACTTCCCGGCGCCGACGCACATGGCGGGCAGCGAGAGCCGGCCGGTGTTGAGGGTGGTCAGGGCGATCTTCAGACCGGAGCCCTCGGCGCCGATCCGCTGCCCGGCGGGGACCCTGACCTGGTGGAATCGGGTGACGCCGTTCTCCAGGCCGCGCAGCCCCATGAAGGCGTTGCGGTGTTCGACGGTGATCCCCGGGGAGTCGGCCTCCACGACGAAGGCGGTGATCCCGCCCCGGTGGTTCTCGCTCCTGGGCACCCGGGCCATGACGACGAGGAGGTCGGCGACGACCCCGTTGGTCGTCCACAGCTTCACGCCGTCGAGGACGTACGCGTCGTCCCCGTCGGGGACGGCCGTGGTGGCCAGGCGCGCCGGGTCGGATCCCACGTCCGGCTCGGTGAGCAGGAACGCGCTGATGGCGGTCGTGGCGCAGCGGGGCAGATAGGCGTCCTTCTGCTCCTGGGTGCCGAACATCTTCAGCGGCTGGGGCACGCCGATCGACTGGTGGGCGGAGAGCAGGGCGCCGATGGCGGGGCTGACGGAGCCGACGAGGGCGAGCGCCTTGTTGTAGTAGACCTGGGTGAGGCCGAGGCCCCCGTACTTGGGGTCGATCTTCATGCCGAGCGCGCCGAGCTCCTTGAGCCCGCGCACGGTCTCGTCGGGGATCTTCGCCTCGCGCTCGATGCGGGCACCGTCGATCGAGGTCTCGCAGAACTCCCGCAGCCGGGCCAGGAAGGCCTCGCCCCGCCGGACGTCCTCGTCGGCGGGGAGCGGGTGGGGGTGGATCAGGTCGAGCCGGAACCGTCCCAGGAAGAGTTCCTTGGCGAAGCTGGGCTTGCGCCAGTCCTGTTCCCGGGCCGCTTCCGCGACCTGTCGTGCCTCGCGCTCGGTCACCTTGGGCTGCGTGCCACTGGGCTGTACGGGCTGTGCGGGCTGTGTTGCGGACATGAGGGGGCTCACCTCGCCGCCGGAGTCGGTGGTACCGGCCTACCGGCCGGTGCTACCTGTGAGTCGTACCCGTTCTGGGCGGCGGGGAAAAGGGGGACGGCCGGAGCCCCCGCACAGTAGGCTCCGGCCGTCGGCTTTTTGGCCGTACGAGATCAGATGTCGAGGCCGGTCAGGACCAGGACTCGCTCGTACGTGTAGTCGTCCATCGCGTAGCGGACGCCCTCGCGGCCCACGCCGGACTGCTTGACGCCGCCGTACGGCATCTGGTCGGCGCGGTAGGACGGCGCGTCGCCGATGATCACGCCGCCGACCTCGAGCTCGCGGTGGGCGCGGAACGCGGTCTGGATGTCCCGGGTGAAGACGCCGGTCTGGAGACCGAACTTCGAGTCGTTGACGGCGGCGAAGGCCTCGTCGGTGTTCTCGACCCTCTTCAGGGTGAGGACCGGTCCGAAGACCTCCTCGGTGGCCAGCTTGACGCCGTCCGGGACCTCCGCGAGGACGGTGGGCTCGTACGAGGCACCCTCGCGCTTGCCGCCGGCGAGCAGCTTGGCTCCGGCGGAGACCGCCTCGTCCACCCAGGACTCGACGCGCTGGGCGGCGGCTTCGGAGACGAGCGGGCCGACGTCGGTGGCCGAGTCGGAGGGGTCGCCGGTGACCTGGGCCTGGACCTTCGTCACGACCTTCTCCACGAGGCGGTCGTAGACGGTGGCGTCGGCGATCACCCGCTGCACGGAGATGCAGGACTGGCCGGCCTGGTAGTTCGAGAAGGTCGCGATCCGGGTCGCGGCCCAGTCGAGGTCGGCCTCCGAGGCCCAGTCGTCCAGGACCACGGCAGCGGCGTTGCCGCCGAGCTCCAGGGTGCAGTGCTTGTGGGGCACCGACTGCTGGATGGCGTAGCCGACGGTGTCGGAGCCGGTGAAGGAGATGACGGGCAGGCGCTCGTCCTTGACCAGGGCGGGCATCTTGTCGTTCGCGACCGGCAGGACCGACCAGGAACCGGCCGGGAGGTCGGTCTCGGCGAGCAGCTCGCCGAGGATCAGCCCCGACAGGGGCGTGGCCGGGGCGGGCTTGAGGATGATCGGCGCGCCGACGGCGATGGCCGGGGCGACCTTGTGGGCGCACAGGTTCAGCGGGAAGTTGAACGGCGCGATGCCGAGGACCGGACCCTTGACGAAGCGGCGGGTCAGCGCGAGCCGGCCGACGCCGCCGGCGTCGGTGTCGAGGCGCTGGGCCTCTCCGCCGTTGAAGCGGCGGGCCTCTTCGGCGGCGAAGCGGAACACGGACACCGCACGGCCGACCTCACCGCGGGCCCACTTGACGGGCTTGCCGTTCTCGGCGGAGATCAGCTGGGCGATCTCCTCGGTGCGCTCGGCGAGCCGCTTGGACACGTGGTCCAGGGCAGCGGCCCGTACGTGGGCGGGGGTCGCGGAGAACTCCGCCGTCACGGCGTACGCCGCGGCCACGGCCTCCTCGACCTGCGCGTCGGTGGGCACGCTGACCGTACCGACGAGGCGGCCGTCCCACGGGGAGTGGACGTCGAAGCTGTCCTCGCCGGTGGCCTGGCGGCCGGCGAGCCAGAAGGCGTGGGTGGAAGTCATGCGAATCCCGGCCCTTCGGAGTGTGCGGTGGGTCCTTGTCCCCTCCACCGTAGGACTCCGCCGGGGATTCGGCGTTTATCCGGGGTGTAGTACCTGCGGGGTGGGCTGCGCCGGTTTGTCAGTGTCGCCGGGTTCCCTGCGGGCTGCTCGGCCGTGTCGGTTCGGCTGCGCCCGGCCCCCTGGGGCTCCGCCCCAGACCCCGCGCCTCAAACGCCGGCGGGGCTGGATTTGGCCCTGGCTTCGCCCCTGGGGGCAGGCGGGCCTGGTCGGTGGTGTCGGTGCGCGGGGCCGCTCCGGGTTGTCTCCTCGGCTCGCGCACTGAGCCCGACCCGACGTCATCAGCCTGGGTTGCGCGCTCGTCCTGCGGGGACAACCCTGCGCGTCCCCACTCCCCTCCACCACGGCTACGCCTTCCGAAGCCCGGGCGTGGGGCGGGGTCGCGCAGGAGAGTCCCCGCAGGACGAGCGCGCAACCCAGGCCGCACATGCGTAGCCAGGGCTCAGTGCGCGAGCCGAGGAGACGCTCCGGAGCGTCCCCGACCCACACCCCGCCAAGCCCCCGCCAGGGCCAAGGCCAAACCCAGCCCCGCCGGCGATTGAGGCGCGGGGTCCGGGGCGGAGCCCCGTGCAACGGCGCCGCAGAGGCCAAGCCCCGTACACCGCTGAGCCTGGCCGCAGGCCGTCAGGTCGGGGTCGATGTTGCCTTCAGGGCCAGCCACAACTCCATGCGGACGTCCGGGTCGTCGAGCGAGCGGCCCAGGATCTCCTCGACCCGCTTCATCCGGTAGCGCAGCGTGTGCCGGTGCACACCGAGATCGGCTGCGGCCGCGTCCCACTGGCCGTGGCGGGAGAGCCACGCCTGCAAGGAGGCCACCAGGTCGCCGCGCCCCACCGCGTCGTGCTCGCGCAGCGCCCGCAGGGTGCCGTCCGCGAAGGCGCGTACGGCCTCGTCGGCCAGCAGGGGCAGGACCGAACCCGCCGCCATCTCCTCGTGCTCGACCAGCGGCCGGCCCCGGCGGCGGGCCACGGCGAGGGCCTGGTCTGCCTGTTTCATGGCGCTCGCCACGCCCAAGGGCCCGGCCGGGGCGGACAGGCCGACCACCAGCTCGTCCGGTTCCGGCCCGGTGGCCTCGCGCCCGCGCCGGGACTCCAGTGCCTCCGCGTGGTCCGCGCAGGCGTGTACGGCCGAGCCCCCGTCGGCGGCCAGCACCACCAGCCGGCCGGGCTCCGGCACCACCAGCAGCGCCTCGCCGGTGCGGGCGGCCGCCGACTCCACCGCGTCGGTCAGCAGCGCCAGCCCCTCGGGCTGGGCCGTGCCGGGCAGCGCCGGTTCGGCCACGATCAGCCGGAACGGCGCTTCCAGCAGAGCGCCGTACAGGTCCCCGGCCACGGCCCGCGCATGCTCGGCCTCCCCGGCCAGCAGCATCCGCAGCACGGCCGCCCCCAGCCGGGACTCGGCGTCGTGCAGGGAGCGCGAGCGTTCGGTGGTGAGGGTGAGCAGCGCCACCGCGGAGTGGACGGCGTACCGCTCGGCCGTGCCCAGCGGGGCCCCCGTGCCCACGGCGAGCGCGCCCCGGGCCCGGCGGCCGGTGCCCAGCGACTGGAGCTCGACCCGGTCGTCGGAGCCGCCGACCACCGCGCTGGCGGGCGCGGGCCGCTCCCGCAGCCGCTCCACGTCGGGGGTGAGCCGGGCGGCCCGCCGGGCGGCCCAGTCGGGGGCGGCCGCGACGACCGCGCCGGAGGTGTCGTACAGCGCGGCCCAGCCGTGCACGTGCGCGGCCAGTTTCGCCAGCAGGTCGGCGGGCCCGTCGGCGGACAGCGCGGCCCGGGTCAGTTCCCGCTGGGCCTCGAAACCGGCGGTCACGGCCCGGTACTGGTCCGCGGCGAGGGCCGCGGAGACGGCCTTGCTGATCGCCAGGAAGGGGGTGCGGCGCGGCACCTCCAGCAGGGGCAGGTCCTCGGTCCGCGCGGCCTCGACCAGCGCCTCGGGGATCGCCTCGTAGTTGACGCCGATCGCGAAGCCGATGCCGACGACCCCGGCCGCGGCGAGGCGCCGGACGTAGCGGCGCATCTCCTCGGGGTCCTCGGCGTCCAGCTTCATGGCGGTGATCAGGAGGAGTTCCCCGCCCTCCATGTAGGGGACGGGGTCGGCGAGCTCGCTGACGTGGGCCCAGCGCACGGGGGTGTCGAGGCGGCTCTCCCCCGCCCGGACGCTGAGCTTGAGGGCCGAGTGCTGGACGAGCGAGGCGAGGGTGAGCGGCATCGGTTACCAGGGGCCTTAGCGGAAGGGGGCGGCGGAACACGCGGCGGCAGGTGCGGTGGAGGGGCGGCAGGAGAGGCGGCAGGAGGGCCGTACGCGCTTTTCGCCGTGTCGTATGAACGGCTCCCCTCGATTCTGCCATCCCGTACGGGTCCCCCTGCGGTCAGGCCGTCCCGGTGAGCCTGACCAGCAGCGGGGCGGCCCGCTCCCCGCGGACGGAGGTCAGCGACAGCACGGCGTGCCCGGGCGGTACGGCGTGCGCCAGGTCGGAGGCGGACCAGCGCTCCCGCTCCACCTGCCGGACGGTCACCGCGTCCGTGGTAACCGCCTTGCCCGTGACGAGCTTGCGGAAGGCGTGGATGGCCCGGGTCAGCGGCTGGTCGGCGAAGACGGTCCGGTGGGTGACGTCCCGCGTCTCCACCCACTCGGTGCCCCAGGCCTCCGCGAAGCGCTTGCCGTCCCAGGTGGTGACCCCCGAGAAGGCCATCCGGCAGCCGACCGCCCCGAGGAGGGGCGTCCGCAGCGCCTCCGGTACGTCGTCCAGCGTCCGCAGCGTCAGCAGGACGCCCGCGTTGGCCGAGCGCAGCCGCTGCACGCCCCGCACGGTCTCCGGGGTGAGGGTGTGCGAGGCGTCGTCGATGGCGAGGAAGGCGAAGAGGGAGCGGTCGGTGCGGGCCGCGGCGGCCGCGTTGAACTGGGCGAGCAGCAGCCGGGCCAGCATGCGGGAGGCGTCGGCGTGCCCGCGCTCGGGCAGGTCGACGCGGACCCGGATCGGGTGTTCCAGGGCGCGCAGCGAGAAGGGCCGGCCCTGGCCGGTGGTCTCGAAGTCGCCCCCGTCGGAGGCCCCGACGTTGAAGAACGCCGCGAAGGCGGGCCGGTCGAGCAGGGCCACCCGGTCCGCGAGGGCAGGTCCCGGGTCGGCGGGGGCGCCGTGCTGCCGCTCCCGCGCGTCGAGCTCGCGCAGCATGGTGAACTGCCCGGCCTCCTCGAGCGTGCGCCGCAGCCCCGCGAGGGCGGGCGGGACCTGGTCGAGCAGTTCGCGCAGCTCGGGTACGGCGGGGAAGCGGCCGTACGCGGCACGGAACGGCCCGAGCAGCTGGGCGAGGGCCGTCGCGGCGCGGCGTACGTCGATGCCCGGGATGTCTCCGACGAAGGCCTCGGCGAGCAGGGTGGCCGCCTCGTCGGGGTCGGTGGTGCCGCCGTAGAGGTCGAGGTCGTAGACGGAGGCGGGGTCGCCGACGCGGACCACGACGTCGTAGGCGGAGTCCGGGCCGAGCCGGGTCCCGGCCGCGCCGACGGCGACGACGGCGGCCTGGCCGGCCAGTGCCTGGAGGGCGAGGGACTCCACGACCGGCCGCACCAGCCGGGCGGTCTTGCCGGTGCCGGAGGGGCCGACGGCCAGCAGGGAGGTGCCGAGGACGTCGGGGTCGAGGGCGAGGCCGGTGCCGCGGCGGGCGTAGGGGTTCTGCGCCCCGTCCACGGCCGCGCCCAGCAGCACCTGGCGGGCCAGCAGGTCGTGCCGGGCGGCCCGCGCGGGCAGGTCGCGGAAACCGGAGGGGTGGACGCAGGCGCCGGCGCCCTTGTCCCGTACGGCGTCGGCGAAGGCCCGCAGCCGGGAGGGGTCGACGCGTACGGAGTCCCAGGCGCGGCGGATGCGCGCGTAGTCCACGTCGTTCATCCGCCCGGCGGCGATCTCCCCGCCGAGCCGCTCCGCCGCCTCCGCGAGCCCGGCGGCCCGCACCTGCGGCCATCCGGCGGGGTCCTCGGCGGCCCGGTCCGGCTGCGCCGGGGCGGCCGGGGCCGCTCCCGGGGCGGAGCGGCCCCGCCATCCGGCGAGCCGTGCGAAGAAGTAGAGGACGGGCCCGTAGAGCACCACGTACAGCAGGTTGACGACGAGCCCGCCCGTCCTGCCCAGCTCGTGGTAGGGCAGGTGCGCGAAGGCCAGGTCGTAGGCGGTGAGGGTCTTCGTCGAGATCAGCGCCATCACGAAGAGGGCCCCGGCCGCGGCCCCGGCGACGCGGGCGCCGGCTCCGCGCACCGCGACGAGCCGTTCGAAGGCCAGGCCCCAGGAGCCCAGCCGGCTGAACCAGAGGACCAGCGCCCCGGTCAGCACCAGCGCGTAGGCCTCCAGGGCGGCCGCGCCGCGGTGGTCGGCGGCGCGGCCGCCGAGCTCCCACCAGTCGCGGGGGGTGAAGAGCCTGAGGGGCAGGTCGGAGTACGGGATGTAGCCGTTGGTCAGCAGGGACCACAGCAGTACACACGCCAGGAAGGAGATGACCGCCCCGCTCAGCAGCGACCGGTCGGTGACGGGCTCGGCGTCCTCCCCCTCCCGCGGCTCGTGTCCGAACCTCCACACGCCGGGCTCGGCCGCAGGCCGCGGGGTGCGCAGCCAGTCCGCCAGCGACGGCCCGACGGCCGGCGCGTGGGCGGGCTTCGGCGGGGCGGAGCCGGGGGCGGGTGGGGCCGCGGGGGCGGGTGGGGGCCCGGCGGGCCTCGGTACGTGACCCGCGCGGGTCGCCTGTCCGTCGTACGTGCCCTCGGTGTCCATGAACCCCTGCCCCCTGCCCGTGCGTGCGCTGCGGCGCTCAATCTAGTGCCCGGTACCGGGCACGGGGCCCTGAGATGGGCGAGTCCGAGGCACTCTCCACAAGACACGCGCCCTGTCCTTCCTATGGCCGTCACGGACAAGGACACGCGGGCATCACTCCCGAACGGAGCATGCCGTACCCCCTCCCCCGGGCCTAGCCTGCGGACAAAGACACAAGTGCGTCCGAAAACACCCCCCAGGAGCCCTCTATGACCGCTGTCCCGCAGGAGCGCCGCATCGTCACCGCGATCCCCGGCCCCAAGTCGCAGGAGCTGCAGGCCCGCCGCCTCGAGACGGTGGCCGGCGGCGTGGGCTCCGTGCTGCCCGTCTTCACGGCCCGTGCGGGCGGCGGCATCATCGAGGACGTCGACGGCAACCGCCTGATCGACTTCGGCTCGGGCATCGCCGTGACCTCGGTCGGCGCCTCTGCCGAGGCCGTCGTGCGCCGCGCCTCCGCGCAGCTCGCGGACTTCACGCACACCTGCTTCATGGTCACGCCGTACGAGGGCTACGTCGAGGTCTGCGAGGCCCTCGCCGAGCTGACCCCGGGCGACCACGCCAAGAAGTCGGCGCTGTTCAACTC
Source organism: Streptomyces sp. NBC_01408 (assembly GCF_026340255.1). GTDB lineage: Bacteria > Actinomycetota > Actinomycetes > Streptomycetales > Streptomycetaceae > Streptomyces. The sequence continues at coordinate 736,900 of NZ_JAPEPJ010000003.1, forward strand.
CGGTGCCGAGGCCGTCGAGAACGCCGTCAAGATCGCCCGTTCGTACACCAAGCGCCAGGCGGTCGTCGTCTTCGACCACGGCTACCACGGCCGTACCAACCTGACGATGGCGCTGACCTCGAAGAACATGCCGTACAAGCAGGGCTTCGGACCGTTCGCCCCCGAGGTCTACCGCGTCCCGGTCGCCTACGGCTACCGCTGGCCCACCGGCGCCGAGAACTGCGGCCCCGAGGCCGCCGCCCAGGCTATCGACCAGATCACCAAGCAGATCGGCGCCGACAACGTCGCCGCGATCATCATCGAGCCGGTGCTCGGCGAGGGCGGCTTCATCGAGCCGGCCAAGGGCTTCCTGCCGGCCATCGTGAAGTTCGCCAACGACAACGGCATCGTCTTCGTCGCCGACGAGATCCAGTCCGGTTTCTGCCGTACCGGCCAGTGGTTCGCGTGTGAGGACGAGGGCATCGTCCCCGACCTGATCACCACGGCCAAGGGCATCGCGGGCGGTCTGCCGCTCGCCGCCGTGACCGGCCGCGCCGAGATCATGGACTCCGCGCACGCGGGTGGCCTGGGCGGCACCTACGGCGGCAACCCGGTGGCGTGCGCCGGTGCGCTCGGCTCCATCGAGACCATGAAGGAGCTCGACCTCAACGCCGCGGCGAAGAAGATCGAGTCCCTCATGAAGGCCCGCCTGACGGCCATGCAGGAGAAGTACGACATCATCGGCGACATCCGCGGCCGCGGCGCCATGATCGCGATCGAGCTCGTCAAGGACCCGGTCTCCAAGACCCCGTTCCCGGAGGCGGCCGGCGCCCTCGCCAAGGCCTGCCACGCCGAGGGCCTGCTCGTCCTCACCTGCGGCACCTACGGCAACGTGCTCCGTTTCCTGCCGCCGATCGTCATCGGCGAGGACCTGCTGAACGAGGGCCTGGACATCATCGAGGCCGCGTTCACGGGCATCTGATCGAACGGCTAGAACGCCCGAACGCACCGCCCGCCCGGTACCCCCGGGTAACCGTCGGGCGCTGTGAAGAAGCTGTGGGGGGCCGATGGCGGGAGCGCGATCCCGCTGTCGGTCCCCCTTTCGCTGCCGTACGGTTTCTGCAGATGAGTGAGACACCCCGCTCCCGGGAGACCGAGGGCGACACCAGTACCGGGCTTCCCCAGCGCCGCACTGGGCATGCGTTCGCGCACACTCCTCACCGATCGGACAGCCGTACGCCCCAAACCCCCCGGGGTGCACGGCAACCCGGTCCGGGCGGCCGTCCCGGAACCATCCCCCCTGTTCCGGGACGGCCGGCCACTCTCCGGCGCCCCACTCTGCGGCCCCCCACTCTCCGACAGGCCGCCCTCCTCGCGGCGCTCTGCCTGCTGGCGCTCTGCCTGGTCACCTGGCAGGTCCTGGTCGCGGGCCCCCTGGCGGCCGCCGACGAACACCTCGGCCGCGCCCTGGTGCGCACCGTGCCCGACGCGGCCACCGAACGCCTCGCGGACCTCGGCAACATCCCGGTCGCCGTACCCGTCCTCGTCCTGGCCATGGCGTACGCCGCCTGGCGCGGGGACCGGCGCGGCGCCCTGGCGGCGGGGCTGGCCATGGCCCTGGTCCCGGCCCTGGTCGTGCCGCTCAAGGAATGGACCGCCCGGCCGGGGCCGCTGGAGCCCTGGGCGGCCGGCTACTACCCCTCGGGCCACACGGCCACCGCAGCCGTCGCCTATCTCGGCGCGGCCCTGCTGGTCTCCCCGTACACCCGCCGGAACTGGCCGGCGGCCGCCGCCCTCCTGCTGGTGGGGGCGACGGCCGTCGGGCTGGTGCTGCGCGGCTTCCACTGGCCGCTGGACGTCCTGGCCAGCTGCTTCCTGTGCGTGCCGCTGCTGCTGGCGGTCAGCGGGTTCAGCCGGTCCGGATGGTCCAGCCGGTCCGGCGGGTTTCAGCCGCCGAAGTAGCCGTCGAAGTTCCGGCTGAACTCCCAGCCGCCGAAGCGGTCCCAGTTGATCGACCAGGTCATCAGCCCGCGCAGGGCGGGCCAGGTGCCGTGGGTCTGGTAGCTGCCGCAGTCGGTCTTCTTCGTCAGGCAGTCCAGGGCCTTGTTCACCTCGGCGGGCGGGGTGTGTCCGTTGCCCGCGTTCGTGGTGGCCGGGAGGCCGATGGCGACCTGCTCGGGGCGCAGCGGCGGGAAGACCCGGGCGGTGTTGCCCGCGACCGGGAAGCCGGTGAGCAGCATGTCGGTCATGGCGATGTGGAAGTCGGCGCCGCCCATGGAGTGGTACTGGTTGTCGAGGCCCATGACGGGGCCCGAGTTGTAGTCCTGGACGTGCAGCAGGGTGAGGTCGTCGCGCAGGGCGTGGATGACCGGGAGGTACGCGCCGGCGCGCGGGTCCTGGCCGCCCCAGGGGCCGGAGCCGTAGAACTGGTAGCCGAGCTGGACGAAGAAGGTCTCCGGGGCCATGGTCAGGACGAAGTCCGGTCCGTACTTGGCCTTCAAGGTCTTCACGGCGGAGATCAGGTTGACGATCACCGGGGTGGTGGGGGCGCGGAAGTCGGTGTCCCCGGTGGCCAGCGAGAGGGAGTGACCCTCGAAGTCGATGTCCAGGCCGTCGAGCCCGTACTCGTCGATGATCTTGCTGACGGAGGAGACGAAGGTGTCGCGGGCGGCCGTGGTCGCGAGCTGGACCTGGCCGTTCTGGCCGCCGATCGAGATCAGCACCTTCTTGCCCGCCGCCTGCTTGGCCTTGACGGCCGCCTTGAAGTCGGCCGGGGACTCGACGTTCGGACACTCGGCGACCGGGCACAGCTGGAACCGGATGTCGCCCGAGGTCACGGAAGTGGGTTCGCCGAAGGCGAGGTTGATCACGTCCCAGGAGGCGGGCACGTCGGCCATCCGGACGTAGCCCGAGCCGTTGGCGAAGCTCGCGTGCAGGTAGCCGACCAGGGCGTGCGCCGGGAGGCCGCTGCCGGGCTCGCCGGGGTCCACCGGGCCGCTGGCCGTGGTCGCGGAGACGGCCGCGCCCTTCGGGGACTCGCCCGCCGCGTTCACCGCGCTGACCTGGAAGGCGTACGTCGTGGCGGCGGCGAGGCCGGTCACCGTCGCCGAGGTGCCGGTGACGGTCAGGGGCGCGGCGCCGTCGCGGTGGACCTTGTACGAGGTGGCGCCCGGGGCCGCCGTCCAGGAGAGGTTCACGCTGCTCGGGGTGGCGCCGGACGCGGTCAGGCCGGTGGGGGCGGCCGGGGGCTGGGGCTGGCCGGGACCGCCGGGGTCGGGGCCGACCAGGGTGAGGTCGTCGGTGAGGTGGGCGGGCTGGCCGTACCAGCCGTGGGTGTAGACGGTGACCGAGGTGGTGGCCGGGCCGGTGCGGAAGCCGGTCGTCAGCTGCTTCCACGCGCCCGGGGTCTGCGTCCAGGTGGACACGTCGGTGGTGCCGGTGCCGGCCGCGCCGAGGTAGACGTAGGCGCCCTGGACCCAGGCGCCGAGGGTGTAGGCGGAGTCGGGCTTGACGGTGACGGTCTGGGAGCAGCGGGCGTTGTCCTGGCCGGCCGGGGTGGCCCGGAGGGCGGAAGTCCCGCCGTGGACCGGTGTGGTGACCAGGGCTCCGCTGCCTCCCGAGCAGCTCCAGCCGTCGAGGCCGGCCTCGAAGCCGCCGTTGCGTATGAGGTCGGCGTCCGCCGCCGCGGCGGGCGGTCCCGCGGCGAGGAAGCCGGCCGCCGCCAGGGCGGCGGCCGTGAGGATGGACCAGGCTCTGCGCACAACTGCCTCCGGGGCATGGGGGGATGGAGGGGGTCAGCGGCGCCCAAGATGGTCCAGACCAATGCCCTTGTCAAGACTTCCGGCCCTCCTCCGCCAGCACGCGCGCGGCCGCCTCGTGCATCGCGAGTTCCAGCACGGCCGGGTCGGTGAGCGTCCCCTGCCCGTCGGGGAGCACCAGCCAGCGCACGCCGCCGGTCGCCCGGCCTGGGTACGGGACCACGATCCAGGTCCCGCGGCCCGCTCCCCGTACGCCCGTGCCGATCCAGCGGGACGCCGTGCCCCGGGGCACGAAGAAGCCCAGCCGCGTGGCACCGAAATCGGCGAGCACCGGGCCGGGCCGGTCGAGGAGCAGGTACAGCACCTCGAGGGTGGCCTGCCCCAGTTCCCCGGGCAGGATCAGCACGTCCCAGCGCCGGCCGGCGGGCAGCAGGGCGACCCCGAGGGGGTTGCGCTCCCACTCCCACCGGCAGGCGTCGGGATCCGGCGCCGCCGATACCAGCCATTCCACTGCCGCCTTGGCTTCCGGGTCGGTCATCGCCCGGCCTCCGTTCGTCTCGTGATCCGGTGAAGGGTTCTCACCGGGAGAGAGCGGGGACGGCCGCGGCCATGACGCGGGTTCCGTTACTCCGTGGTAGTGAAACGGGTCACGCGGTGACCGGCGGAGTGCGCCGGGCGCGCGGACCTCGATCAGCACATGAGCGGATCAGCTGGGTATCGGCGGGGGCTCAGCTGTCGAAGCCGAGGCCGAGGCGGTCGAGCGTCCTGAGCCACAGGTTCCGGTGCCCGCCGTGGCGGTCGGCGCGGGCCAGCGACCACTTGGTGAGGGTGATCCCGGTCCAGGCGAAGGGCTCCGGCGGGAAGGGCATCGGCTTGCTGCGGACCATCTCCAGCCGGGTGCGCTCGGTGTCGAGGCCGTCGAGCAGGTCCAGCATCACGTCCGCGCCGAAGCGGGTGGCACCGACGCCGAGCCCGGTGTAGCCGGCCGCGTAGGCGACCTTCCCGGAGTGCGCCGTGCCGAAGAAGGCGGAGAAGCGCGAGCAGGTGTCGATCGCGCCGCCCCAGGCGTGGCTGAACTTCAGCCCCTCCAGCTGCGGGAAGGCCGTGAAGAAGTGCTCCGCGAGCCTGAGGTAGGTCTCGGGACGGTGGTCGTACTCGGAGTCGAGCTTCCCCCGGTAGGGGTAGATCGCGTCGTAGCCGCCCCACAGGATCCGGTGGTCCCGGGTGATCCGGAAGTAGTGGAACTGGTTGGCGCTGTCGCCCATCCCCTGCCGGTTCTTCCAGCCGATCGAGGCCAGCTGTGCCTCGTCCAGCGGCTCGCTCATCAGCGCGTAGTCGTAGACCGGGACGGTGAACGGGCGGATCCGCCTGACCAGTGAAGGGAAGATGTTGGTGCCCAGGGCGACCCGGCGGGCGAGGATCGTGCCGTAGGGGGTCTGGACGGTCATGCCGCGCCCGGCCGGGGCCATCTTCAGGCCGCGGGTGTTCTCGTAGATCCGCACCCCGAGGTCCAGACAGGCCTGCTTGAGGCCCCAGGCCAGCTTCGCCGGGTTGAGCATGGCGACGCCGTCGCGGTCCCAGAGGCCCGCGAGGAAGGTCGGTGAGTCGACCTCGGCGCGCACCGCGTCGCCGTCGAGCCATTCGGAGCTGCCCGCGAGGCCCAGGCGCTGTGCCTCCTCGTGCAGTTCGCGCAGCTCCTCGACCTGGTGCGGTTCGGTGGCGACGTCGATCTCGCCGGTCCGCTCGAAGTCGCAGTCGATGCCGTAGCGGGCGACCGCCTCCTCGATGGCGTCGAGGTTGCGGGCGCCCAGCTCCTCCAGCCTGGCCAGCTCGCCGGGCCAGCGGGCCAGCCCGTTGCCGAGGCCGTGGGTGAGGGAGGCGGCGCAGAAGCCGCCGTTGCGGCCGGAGGCGGCCCAGCCCGCCTCCTTGCTCTCGATCACTACGACGTCCCGCCCGGGGTCGCGCTCCTTGGCGAGCAGCGCGGTCCACAGCCCGCTGTAGCCGGCCCCGATGACCAGCAGGTCGCATCGCTCGTCGGAGGTCAGCGCCGGCTGGGGGGCGGGCTTGCCGGGGTCGTCCAGCCAGTACGAGACCGGCTTCGCTTCGGAAAGGGATTTCGCAACACTACGCATGGCGACTGGGGCCATGTCTTCCAACTCCCTACAGGGGTCTACTTCGGTTGTGCCTTCTTGCGGCGGTTGCCGACCATCTGGCCGGCGAGGACCACCAGCACCGCGATGACGAACATCGCCGTGCCGATGACGTTGATCTGCACAGGCGTACCGCGCTGGGCCGATCCCCACACGAACATGGGGAAGGTGACGGTGTTGCCCGAGTTGAAGTTGGTGATGATGAAGTCGTCGAAGGAGAGCGCGAAGGAGAGCAGCGCTCCCGCCGCGATACCGGGCGCCGCGATCGGCAGGGTGACGCGTACGAAGGTCTGCACCGGCCCCGCGTAGAGGTCGCGGGCGGCCTCCTCCAGCCGCGGGTCCATGGACAGGACGCGTGCCTTGACGGCGGCGACGACGAAGCTGAGGCAGAACATGATGTGGGCGATCAGGATCGTCCAGAAGCCCAGCTGGATGCCCATGTTGAGGAAGAGCGCCAGCAGCGAGGCGGCCATCACGATCTCGGGCATCGCCATGGGCAGGAAGATCAGCGAGTTGACCGCGCCGCGCGCCCGGAAGCGGTAGCGGACGAGCGCGAAGGCTATCGCGGTGCCCAGGGCGGTCGCGGCGAGCGTGGACCACAGGGCGATCTGGAGCGAGAGCGACAGCGAGCCGCACAGGTCGGCGACCCCGCAGGGGTCCTTCCAGGCGTCGAGCGAGAACTCCTGCCAGGCGTAGTTGAACCGCCCGGAGGGGTTGTTGAAGGAGAAGACGGTCACGACGAGGTTCGGCAGGATCATGTACGCGAGCGTGCCGAGGCCCGCGATGACGACCAGATTGCGCCGGAGCCAGACGAGTGGGTTGCGCATCAGACCAGGTCCTCCGTCCCCGCTCGGCGGATGTAGATGGTGACCATGATCAGCACGATGGCCATGAGGATGAAGGACAGCGCGGCCGCCGTCGGGTAGTCGAGGATCCGCAGGTACTGCGACTGGATGACGTTGCCGATCATCCGGGTGTCCGTGGAGCCGAGCAGCTCGGCGTTGACGTAGTCGCCGCTCGCCGGGATGAAGGTCAGCAGGGTCCCGGAGACCACGCCCGGCATGGACAGCGGGAAGGTCACCTTCCGGAAGACCGTGGCGGGGCGGGCGTACAGGTCCCCGGCGGCCTCGTGGAGGCGGGTGTCGATGCGCTCCAGCGAGGAGTACAGCGGCAGGATCATGAAGGGCAGGAAGTTGTACGTCAGACCGCAGACGACCGCGAGCGGCGTGGCCAGCACCCGGTCGCCCTGGGTCATGCCCAGCCAGCTGGTGACGTCGAGGAAGCCGATGCTGTTGAGCACCCCGACCACCGGACCGCCGTCGGCCAGGATCGTCTTCCAGGCGAGGGTACGGATCAGGAAGCTGGTGAAGAACGGCGCGATCACCAGGACGAGCAGCAGGTTGCGCCAGCGGCCCGCCTTGAAGGCGATCAGGTAGGCCAGCGGGTACCCGAGGAGCAGGCACAGCGCGGTGGCGGTGCCCGCGTAGAGCAGGGAGCGCAGGAACTGCGGGTAGTACTCGGTGAAGGCGTCCCAGTAGGTCTGGAAGTGCCAGGTGACCTGGAAGCCCTCTTCGAGCGAGCCGGTCTGCACCGAGGTGGAGGCCTGGTAGACCATCGGCAGGACGAAGAAGACCAGCAGCCACAGGATGCCGGGGAGCAGCAGCCAGTACGGGACCAGCCGCTTGCGTACCGACGGCTTGTGCGCCGGGGGTCCGGCCGGGGCGGGCGCCTTGGGCGGCGCGGCGGTGGCGGTCACGCGCTCTCCTCGACGGTCTCGATGCCCGCGTCGATGTCTTGGGCTGCGTCCAGGCCGAAGGTGTGCTCCGGGTTCCAGTGCAGGATCACCTCGGCGCCCGGGACGAGCCGTGCGTCCCGCTCGATGTTCTGGGCGTACACCTCCAGCTCGGGGCAGACCTGGCTGTCGATGACGTACTGGGTGGAGACACCGATGAAGGAGGAGGCCACGATCCGGCCCGGGACCTTGTTGCGGCCGGCCGCGACGGTGTGCTCCTCGTCGGCGTGGACCAGGGATATCTTCTCCGGGCGCACTCCGACCAGGAGCTTTCCGCCCGTGCTCGGGGTGGTCGCGCAGCGGGCCGCGGGCAGCCTGAGCTTCATACCGGAGGCGGAGACGACGACGTCGGACCCGGCGGACTCCACCGCGGCCTCGATGAGGTTCGAGGTGCCGAGGAAGTTGGCGACGAAGGTGGTGCCCGGGTTCTCGTACAGCTCGGCGGGGGCGCCCAGCTGCTCGACGCGGCCGCCGTTCATCACGGCGACGGTGTCGGCCATCGTCATGGCCTCCTCCTGGTCGTGCGTGACGTGCACGAAGGTGATGCCCACCTCGGTCTGGATGCGCTTGAGCTCCAGCTGCATCTGGCGGCGCAGCTTGAGGTCGAGGGCGCCGAGGGGCTCGTCGAGGAGCAGCACCTGGGGGTGGTTGATCAGGGCCCGGGCGACGGCTACGCGCTGCTGCTGGCCGCCGGAGAGCTGGTGCGGCTTCTTGCCGGCCTGCTCGCCGAGCTGCACCAGCTCCAGCATGTCGTCGACCTGCTTCTTGACGGACTTGATGCCGCGGCGGCGCAGCCCGAAGGCGACGTTCTCGTAGATGCTCAGGTGCGGGAACAGCGCGTAGCTCTGGAAGACCGTGTTGACCGGGCGCTTGTACGGCGGCAGGTCGGTGACCTCCCGGTCGCCGAGGTGGACCGTGCCGGTGGAGGGCTCCTCCAGGCCGGCGATCATGCGCAGGGTGGTGGTCTTCCCGCAGCCCGAGGCGCCGAGCAGGGCGAAGAAGGAGCCCTGGGGAATGGTCAGGTCCAGCGGGTGCACGGCGGTGAAGGTGCCGTAGTGCTTGCTGATCCCGGTGAGGCGGACATCGCCGCCCGCGGTCTTGTCAGTCATGGAGGGATCCCGGGGGTGGTGTGGTCGAGGGTCGGTGTGGTCGCGGGGCCGTTGGGCCGTCCGGCCGAAGGAGCTGTGGGCTGCCGGGCGGGGTCGTCCGGCCGACCGGCCGAAGGGCTGCGGGGGCGCGCCCCCGCCCGTTCGGCTCGCCGCGAGGCGTCACGCGCCGATGAGCTTGGCGAACTTCTCTTCGTACGCCGTCTCTTCCTCGCTGCTCAGCGAGCGGAAGGCGTGGGCCTTGGCGGCCATCGCCTTGTCCGGCACGATCAGCGGGTTGTCCGCGAGTGCGGGGTCGATCTTGGCCAGCTCCTCCTGGACGCCCTCGACCGGGCAGACGTAGCTGATGAAGGCGGCCAGCTGGGCGGCGACCGGGGGCTCGTAGTAGAAGTCGATGAGCTTCTCGGCGTTGGCCTTGTGCCGGGCCTTGACGGGGACCAGCAGGTTGTCGCTGGAGGTGATGTAGCCGGGGGCGGGGATGGCGTACTGGATGTCCGGGTTGCCGGCCTGGAGCTGGATGACGTCGCCCGCCCAGGCGAGGCACGCGGCGAGGTCGCCCTTGTCGAGGTCCGCCGTGTAGTCGTTGCCGGTGAAGCGGCGGATCTGCTTGGTGTCCACGCCCTTCTGGAGCCGGCCTATCGCCCCGTCGAAGTCGGCGGTGGTGAACTTCGCCGGGTCCTTGCCCTGGTCGAGCAGGGTCATGCCGACGCTGTCGCGCATCTCGGTGAGGAAGCCGACGCGGCCCTTGAGGGTGGGATCGTCGAGCATCTGCGTGACGGAGTCGACCTTCTTCCCGCCGGTGGCCTTGGTGTTGTAGGCGATGACGGTGTCGATGCCGGTCCAGGGGTAGCTGTAGGAGCGGCCCGGGTCCCAGTCGGGGGTGCGGAACTGCGGGATCAGGTTGGCGTAGGCGTGCGGCAGGTGGGCGGGGTCCAGCTTCTGCGCCCAGCCGAGGCGGATCATGCGGGCGGCGAGCCAGTCGGTGACGACGATCAGGTCGCGGCCGGTGTCCTGGCCGGCCGCGAGCTGCGGGCGGATCTTGCCGAAGAACTCGACGTTGTCGTTGATGTCCTCGGTGTACTTGACCTCGATGCCGGTCCGCTTGGTGAACTCGTCCAGCGTGGGGCGGGACTTCTCGTCCTCGCCGGTGTCCATGTACTCGGTCCAGTTGGAGAAGTTGATCTGCTTCTCCTGCTCCGAGTGGTCGTCGGAGGCCACCGCGCCGCCCTCGCGCTTGGCGGGCGGGATGCCGCAGGCGGTGAGGGCGGACAGGCCTGCGACGGTGAGCGCTCCGACTCCGGAGGCGCGCAGCAGCGAGCGGCGGGTGAGGGCGCCGCGCCCACTGGTGAGGCTGCGCCGCATCGCGGCGAGTTGCGCCGTCGAGAGGCGGTCGGGCTCGAACTGCTCCATGCGCGTTGCCCTTTCGGGATGAGTGCTGGCCGCTGGTCCGGCGGCAGGTGGTTATCTGTCCCCGAAGATCGTGCGGTGCCAGTCCTTCGCGGCGACCGCCGTGTTGTCGTACATCACATGCTTGACCTGCGTGTACTCCTCGAAGGAGTAGGTGCTCATGTCCTTTCCGAAGCCGCTCGCCTTGTAGCCGCCGTGGGGCATCTCGCTGATGATCGGGATGTGGTCGTTGACCCACACGCAGCCCGCCTTGATCTCGCGGGTGGCGCGGTTCGCCCGGTAGAGGTCGCGGCTCCAGGCGGAGGCGGCCAGTCCGTACGGGGTGTCGTTGGCCAGCGCGATGCCCTCGTCGTCGGTGTCGAACGGCAGGACGACGAGGACCGGGCCGAAGATCTCGGACTGGACCACTTCGCTGTCCTGGGCGGCGCCGGCGATGAGGGTGGGCCGGTAGTACGCGCCTTCGGCGAGCTCGCCTCCCGGGATCTCGCCGCCGGTGACCACGGTGGCGTAGCCGCGAGCGCGCTCGACGAAGCCGGCGACGCGGTCCCGCTGGGCGTGGGAGACCAGCGGGCCGAGGTCCGTGGTGGGCGCGAACGGGTCGCCCAGGCGCACAGTGTCCATCAGCTCGGCGACCCGGGCGACGAAGGCGTCGTGCAGCGGGCGCTGGACGTAGGCGCGGGTCGCGGCGGTGCAGTCCTGGCCGGTGTTGATGAGGGAGGCGGCGACGGCGCCGTGTGCGGCGGCCTCCAGGTCGGCGTCGTCGAAGACGAGGAAGGGGGCCTTGCCGCCGAGTTCGAGGTGGAGCCGCTTGACGGTGGCGGTGGCGATCTCGGCGACCCGCTTGCCGACGGCGGTGGATCCGGTGAAGGAGGTCATGACCACGTCGGGGTGGCCGACCAGGTGCTCTCCGGCCTCCCGGCCCGCGCCGGTCACGATGTTGATCACGCCGTCGGGCAGGCCCGCGTCCTTGGCGGCCTGCGCGAACATCAGGGAGGTCAGCGGGGTGAGCTCGGCGGGCTTGAGGACGATGGTGTTGCCCGCGGCGATGGCCGGGAGGATCTTCCAGGCGGCCATCTGGAGGGGGTAGTTCCAGGGCGCGATGGAGCCGACCACCCCGATGGCCTCGCGGCGTACGTAGGAGGTGTGGTCCCCGGAGTACTCGGCGGCCGCCTGCCCCTGGAGGTGGCGCGCCGCCCCCGCGAAGAAGGCCGTGTTGTCGATGGTCCCCGGCACGTCGAACTCCGTGGACAGCTTGATCGGCTTGCCGCACTGGAGCGACTCGGCGTACGCGAAGTCCTCCGCCTGCTCGGCCAGTACGGCGGCCAGCCGGTGCAGGGCGTCGGAGCGCTCGCCGGGGGTGGCGCCGGACCAGCCGGGGAAGGCCCGGACGGCGGCGGCGACGGCCTCGTCGACGTCCGCGGTGCTCGCGAGTTCGTAGGTGAGGACCTCCTCACCGGTGGCCGGGTCGACCACGGTGTGTGACTGCCCGGAGGTGCCGGACCTCAGTCGCCCGTCGATGTACTGCGCGCCGTCCGCGAAGCGGTCCTTGACCTGGAAGCGATTGCCCATCACGCTCTCACGCTCTCCGTAGCTACAGTTCGAGCTACAGCTCGAATTGAGTGCCGATCCTGGCAGAGGTGGACCCCTCGGCCAAGTGATTCCGTTGTTGCCTTTTGATTACGCGACGGAATCGGTCGACCATGTGTCGAGGCGCGCCCGAAATCCCGTACGAAGTGTCAGTGGCGACTGTCAGACTCGCGTGCATGGAAATGATCGACAAGCTGATCAAGCAGGTCAGCAGCGGTGAGCGGGTGAAGTTCCTGCCGTTCTGGGGCCACCGTCCGCGACCCGACGGGACGCTCGGACCGAGCTGTCTCAGCCAGTGGTGGCCGTCCGAGTTCACTGTGGGTGACGTCCGCTACGCCACGGCGGAGCACTGGATGATGGCCGGGAAGGCCCGCCTGTTCGGGGACCCGGAGGCCGAGCGGGCCGCCCTGGAGGCCTCCAGCCCGGCGGCCGCGAAGAAGGCCGGGCGGCTGGTGCGCGGCTTCGACGACGCGATATGGGAGCGGGAGCGCTTCGCCCTGGTGGTGGAGGGCAGCGTGCACAAGTTCGGCTCCGACCCGGCGCTGCGCTCTTACCTGCTGTCCACCGGGAACCGGGTACTGGTGGAGGCCAGCCCGATGGACCGGATCTGGGGCATCGGGCTCGCGGCCGACGACGCGCGCGCCCTGGACCCGGCACGCTGGCGCGGGCTGAACCTGCTGGGCTTCGCCCTGATGGAGGCCCGGGAGCGGCTGCGCGAGGACCTGCGCGAGGGCGGCGCCTGAGGTAAATGCGTGGCGGAGCCCGGGGCCCGCCGCCTAACGTGTGACTCGTCCAGGTGCGCAGGTGAGACCTACTTCCACTCTTAATGGGGCGGTCGCGGGTTCGAGTCCCGTCACCGGCTTTCAGGCCGGTGTAGCTCAGTTGGCAGAGCACCACGTGGTTTCGCCGACCTCGATCTCTGGACACCTACGTCACGCACCTCCCGGTGCGCGGGCTGCGGCTCCTTCTTTTTCAAAGACACCAGGCCGCCGCCACCTTGATCTCGGGAGGCACGCGTGGGGGATGCCCGGTGCGCAGGCGACGGTTACTTCTCCGGACTCGGAGGTCGTGGGTTCGAATCCCACCCGGCTCAGCACCCGCAAGGGATCGAGCCGGTGGAGCAGCACGGAAGCTCGCCGGGCTAAAGTCCGCCGCCGATTCTGATCTCGGGCATCCCTCACGTCACGCCTCCCCCGCTTTCCCATGAATTCGGGGGGATCCACATGGCTCGCTTCAACCTGCTCCGCTCCAAGGCGGCGCCCGCTTCGCCCACCTCGCCCGTCCGCTCCACCGGCCGCCGCGCCGCCAACCACCACGGCAGCCGCGGGTACCTCCGCGATCCGCGCTCCGAGCTGTTCCTGCTCGCCGTGGCCAACTTCGTGACGCAGCGCACCGCGTACGAGAGCGGCGAGGCCCGCGACGAACGCTTCGCCGCGCTCGTGCGCACCCTCGCCGTCGAGGACCCGGAGTGGACCGCGGGCCTGCTGGGCTGGCTGCGCGGGGAGGGCAACATGCGCACCGCCTCGCTCGTCGGCGCCGCCGAGTACGTGAAGGCGCGCCTCGACGCGGGTGCCACCGGCGGGCCTTCGAACCGCCAGGTCGTGGACTGCGTACTGCGGCGCGCGGACGAGCCCGGTGAGCTGCTGGCCTACTGGACGGCGGCCTACGGGCGCAACGTGCCCAAGCCCGTCAAGCGCGGGATCGCCGACGCCGTGCGCCGGCTCTACTCCGGCACCTCGCTGCTGAAGTACGACACCGCCTCCAAGGGCTTCCGCTTCGGTGACGTCCTCAACCTCGTGCACGCCTCGCCCGACCCGGACAAGCCCTGGCAGGGCGAGCTCTTCCGGTACGCCCTCGACCGCCGGCACAACCCGGAGACCGCCGAGGCCCCGCCGGGCAACCGCACCCTGGCGGCCCACCGGGCGCTGATGGAGCTGCCAGTGGAGGAGCGGCGCGCCGTGGTCACCTCCCCGGACGGCGCGGAGCGGTTCGCGGCGGCGGGCATGACCTGGGAGGCGCTGGCCGGCTGGCTCCAGGGCCCGATGGACGCGGCTGCCTGGGAGGCGGTCATCCCGTCGATGGGCCCGATGGCGCTGCTGCGGAACCTGCGCAACTTCGACCAGGCCGGGGTCTCGGACGCGGTCGCGGCGCGGGTCGCGGCGAAGATCTCCGACCCGGAGGTCGTCGCCCGGTCCCGGCAGTTCCCCTTCCGCTACCTGGCCGCCTACCAGCACGCGCCCTCGCTGCGCTGGGCGTACCCGCTGGAGCAGGCGCTCGGCCACTCGCTGGGCAACGTCCCGGCGCTGCCCGGGCGGACGCTCATCCTGGTCGACCGGTCGGGGTCCATGTGGCACCCGCTGTCGGACCGCTCGCAGCTCAACCGGGCGGACGCGGCCGCGGTCTTCGGTGCGGCGCTGGCGCAGCGGGCCGAGCGGGCGGACCTCGTGCAGTTCGGTACGAGCAGCAAGACGGTCGGGTACCAGCGCGGCGAGTCCGTGCTGAAGATGCTGGAGCGGTTCGAGGACCTCGGCGGCACCAACACCACCGAGGCCGTCCGGCAGCACTTCAAGGGGCACGACCGGGTCCTGATCGTCACCGACGAGCAGGCCGACTACCGCTCCTACGGCGGTGACCCGACCTCTCTGGTGCCGGACACCGTCCCGGTCTACACCTGGAACCTGGCCGGCTTCCGGGTGGGCCACGCGCCCTCGGGCTCGGAGAACCGGCACACCTTCGGCGGGCTCACCGACGCGGCCTTCCGCATGGTGACCCTGATCGAGGGCGGCCGGAACGCCGACTGGCCGTGGGCCGCCGCGTAGGGCAGTCCTGCCCGCGGGGCTACGGGGCTACGGGGCTACGGGGCTACGGGGCTACGGGGCTACGGGGCTACGGGGCTACGGGGCTACGGGGCTACGGTCCCGTCAGACCCGCTCGTGGACCTGGGAGTTCGAGTAGGAACTCCCGCCGTCGTAGTCGTCGTCGTAGTCGTTGCCGCCGTCCCACCCGTCGAACCAGAAACCGGCGAGCATGGCGCTCGTGACCAGGGCGCCCAGTGCGAGGGCCACCGAGCCCGTGATGAGCCCGGCCAGCGCCATCCCGCCGTTGTCCGCCTCACCGCGGCTCGCCCGGCCCCTGCCGAGCACGCCGTAGACGATCGCCCCGATACCGAGCGGGACCGCCATGAAGGCGGTGATGCACCCGAACACCGCGAGCATGGCGAGGATGCCGAGGACGAGGGCGGTGATGCCGAAACCGTTGCTCAGCTGACGGCCGCCGTACGGGTAGCCGGCGTACCCGGGGTATCCCGGCTGGCCCGGGTAACCCGGGTATCCCGGCTGGCCGGGGTATCCCGCGTCGCCGGGGTATCCCGCGTCGCCCGGGTATCCGTACCCCGGCTGGGCGGGCGGCGGCCCGGGGTAGCCGTAGCCACCGGGGTCCGGCTGGGCCGGGTAGCCGTAGGCCGCCGACGCGGGGCCGGGTCCCGGCTGCGCGGCGGATCCTGCGGACGCGGCGGGATCCTGCCCGGGTATCCCTGCGAGCGTCGGCTGGTCGTGCACGGACGGCGGACCCGGCACGCCCGTGCCCGGCGTGCCCTGCGGCTTGCCCCGGTCCGCCGCGGGACGCTCGGGCGGTGCCCACGGGTCTCGCTGCTCGGGACTGTTCTCGGTCATGCGGCCCCCTCTCGTCCAGCCATGCTAAGCGCTGGCGCCGACAGTCACGGGCCTGCCTACGATGAGGGACGGACCACCCGCAGCTGCGACATCCCGGAGGCACCCCCCATGACCGACCTGCACCCCTTCATCGCGGGGCTGCCCAAGGCCGAACTGCACGTCCACCACGTCGGCTCCGCCTCCCCGCGCATCGTCGCCGAACTCGCCTCCCGGCACCCCGACTCGAAGGTCCCCACTGACCCCGAGGCGCTCGCCGACTACTTCACCTTCACGGACTTCGCCCACTTCATCGAGCTCTACCTCTCGGTCGTGGACCTGGTCCGCACCCCCGAGGACGTACGCCACCTCACCTTCGAGGTCGCCCGTGACATGGCCCGGCAGAACATCCGCTACGCCGAGCTGACCATCACCCCCTACTCCTCCACCCGGCGAGGCATCGACGAGCAGGCCTTCATGGAGGCCATCGAGGACGCGCGCAAGGCCGCCGAGAGCGAACTCGGCGTCATCCTGCGCTGGTGCTTCGACATCCCCGGCGAGGCCGGCCTGGAGGCCGCCGCCGAGACCGCCCGCCTCGCCGTCGACCTGCGCCCCGAGGGCCTGGTCTCCTTCGGCCTCGGCGGTCCCGAGATCGGCGTCCCCCGACCGCAGTTCAAGCCGTACTTCGACCGGGCCCGCGCCGCCGGTCTGCACAGCGTGCCGCACGCCGGCGAGACCACCGGCCCGGAGACCGTCTGGGACGCCATCCGAGAGCTGGGCGCCGAGCGCATCGGCCACGGCACCAGCGCCACCCAGGACCCCGAGCTCCTCGCGTACCTCGCCGAGCACCGCATCGCGCTGGAGGTCTGCCCGACCTCCAACATCGCCACCCGCGCGGTGACCGACCTCGACCTGCACCCGGTCAAGGAGATGTTCGAGGCGGGCGTGCTCGTCACCATCAACAGCGACGACCCGCCGATGTTCGGCTCCGACCTCAACAACGAGTACGCGGTGGCCGCCCGGCTCCTCGGCCTCGACGAGCGCGGTCTCGCCCGGCTCGCCAAGAACGCCGTCGAGGCCTCCTTCCTGGACGAGCCCGGCAAGGCGAAGCTCAGCGCGGAGATCGACGCGTACACCGCGCAATGGCTCGCGCGGTGACACCCTGCTGATCCCGCGGGCCGTGAGAATGGGGCCATGCGCACCCTGACTGCCGTCGGCCACCGCGGCGATCCTTACCGCGTCCGTGAGAACACCCTGTCCTCGATCCGGTCCGCGTTCGCCCGGGGGGCGGACGCGGTCGAGATCGACGTGCGGCTGACCCGCGACGGGGTGCCGGTCCTGCTCCACGACGAGACGCTCCAGCGGCTGTGGGGCCATGAGGTGCGGCTCGACGAGATCTCGGCCCCCCAGCTCCAGGAGCTGACGCAGGGCGGGGTTCCGGCCCTGCGCGACGCCCTGATGGCCGCCGGCGCGGGCCGGGTGATGATCGACCTGCCCGGGGCGACGGCCGAGGCGGTACGGACCGTCGTCGGCCTGGTCCGCGAGTGCGGGGCGCGCGAGCGGACGTACTACTGCGCCGGACCGAACACCATGCTGGCGGTGCGCGCCGCCGATCCGGGCGCGGAGATCGCACTGACCTGGACCACGCTGTCGCCGCCGCGCCGGGTGCTGATCGACGCGGTGGCGCCGCGCTGGCTCAACTACCGCTTCGGGCTGGTGAGCCGGGAGCTGACGGACGCGCTCCACCGCGACGGCCTGCTGGTGTCGGCCTGGACGGCGGACACCCGGCGGACGATGCGCGGGCTCGTCAGGGCCGGGGTCGACTCGGTCACGACGAACCGGGTGGACGCGCTGAACGCCGTGCGGACCGAAATGGGACGGTGATACGGATCCCGGCCGCGCGGCTGGGCCGGGCCCGGCCGTGGGTCGTGGACCTGGGCCTGACCCTGCTGGTGCAGCTGGCCGTCACGATGCCGTTCGTGCTGCCGCGGGAGCCCGGGCTGCCGCCCGTGACCTGGGGCTCGTACGCGATGACCACGCTGGCCGTGCTGCCGCTGGCGTGGCGGCGGCACCGGCCGGTCACCGTACTGGTGGTGATCCTGCTCGCCGGCGGCATCTACAAGGTGGCGCTCGACGGGCCGGGGCAGCCGCTCCCGTACGCCGGGCTGATCGCCTTCTACACCGTCGCCCTGACGTGCCCCGCCCGGATGCGGGTGGCGGTCGGGGGGCTCTCGGTCCTGACGGTCGCCGCGTCCACGGGTCTGGGGACGGGTACGGCCAGGGAGCTGTCCTTCACCCTGTTCTGTGCGGGCGCGGCCTACGCGTTGGGGCGGCTCCAGTACACCCGGCAGGCCTACACCGCGGCGGTGGAGGACCGGGCGGCGCAGCTGGAGCGGGCCAACCGGATCGAGGCGGAGCAGGCCGTGGCGCGCGAACGGGCCAGGATCGCGCGGGAGATGCACGACATCCTCTCGCACGCCGTCAGCATCATGATCGTGCAGGCGGAGGCCGGTCCGGTGGCGGTGCGGCGGGCGCCGGAGCGGGCGAAGGCGGCCTTCGAGGCCATATCCGAGACCTGCCGGGACGCGATGGTGCAGTTGCGCGCGATGCTGGGGCTGCTCAGGGAGGACGGTCCGGCGCCGCGCGAACCGCAGCCGGGGGTGGCTGCACTGCCCCGGCTGCTGGACCGGGTGCGGCAGGGCGGGCCGCGGATCGCGTACGAGGAGACGGGCGAGGTCCGGGCGCTGGCCCCGGCGGTGGACACGGCCGTGTACCGGATCGTGCAGGAGGCCCTGACGAACGTGGTCAAGCACGCCGCGGCGGGGCGGGTGTCGGTGCGGCTCCACCACACGGCACGGGACCTGACGGTCACGGTCGAGGACGACGGACTGGGTCCCGCGCGGGCCGGCGGCGGGGGTGGCGGGCACGGGCTGATAGGGATCCGGGAGCGGGCGGCCGCGCACGGCGGGACGGCCACGGCCGGTCCCGGCCCGGACGGGCGGGGCTTCTGCCTCAGCGCCGTCCTTGTAACCTCGCGCCAGGAGGTGGGGAGTTGACGATCCGCGTGGTGGTGGCCGACGACCAGGAGCTGGTGCGCAGCGGTTTCGCGATGATCCTCGACGTCCAGGAGGACATCGAGGTCGTGGCGGAGGTGGGGGACGGCGCGGCGGCCGTGGAGGCGGTGGCCCGGCTCGCCCCGGACGTGGCGCTGCTGGACATCCGGATGCCGGTGCTGGACGGGATCGAGGCCTGCCGGACGATCTCGGCGCGGAGCGCGTGCCGGACGGTGATGCTGACGACCTTCGACTCGGACGAGTACGTGTACGAGGCGCTGCACGCGGGGGCGAGCGGGTTCCTGCTCAAGGACGTGCGGCGGGACGACCTGGTGCACGCGGTACGGGTGGTGGCGGCGGGCGAGTCCCTGCTGGCGCCTTCGGTGGCGCGGCGGCTGATCGAGGAGTACACGGCGGCGACGGTGGCGCGGCCCGCCCTGGCGGCGGACCGGCTGGAGGTGCTGACGGCGCGGGAGCGGGAGACGCTGCTGCATCTGGGACGGGGGCTGTCGAACGCGGAGATCGCGGCGGCGCTGGTGGTCAGCGAGCACACGGTGAAGTCGCACGTGGGGAACGTGCTGGCGAAGCTGGGGCTGCGGGACCGGATCCAGGCGGTGATCTGCGCGTACGAGACAGGTCTGATCGCGGCGGGTACTCCCGCTGGGGAGTGAGGGGACGGCGTGTCGCCTCCCTCGCGTGAGGGAGTTGTCGTACCGGTGAAGACCCCTCCCGTGGGTGATCCGCAACCATGCCTCTGACCAGCAGCATTGAGGTCATCGGGGCAGCACGGCCCTGAGGACTCACAGGGGGAGAACACCATGGACGCCAAGACGCGCACGCTGATCGCCGCCGCTCTGGTCCTGGGCATCGCGTCGGGCCCGGCCGTCGCCCACGCGGCGCCGGCCGGGAGGACGGCGGCCGTGTCCTCGGTTCCGGCGCCGCCCGGGAGCGCCTCCGTCTCGACGCCGCCGAACGCGAAGGCCCTGGAGAAGGCGATCGCGGGGCTGGGCGCGCAGCACGGGGAAGCGACGGCCGCACTGGTCCGGGTTGGCGGTACGAGCGGCAGTTGGCGGGGGAGTTCGGGTGTCGCGGACATCCGCAGCGGACGCGAGGCGATCGAGGGGGGCCGGTTCCGGGCCGGTTCGGTGACCAAGACCTTCACCTCGGCGGTCGTGCTGCAGCTGGCGGCCGAGGGCCGGGTGGAGCTGGACCGGCCAGTGCGGGACTACCTGCCGGGCCTCTTCCCCGCGAGCTTCGAAAAGCCGGTCACGGTACGGCAGTTGCTGAACTACACGAGCGGAATCCAGGCGGCGGACGGGCCGGGCGACTCCTTCGAGGCACAGTGGGAGCACCGCTTCGACGTGACCGATCCCCGGCAGCAGATCGCCAACGCCCTGGCAAAGGGCCCGGAGTTCACCGCGGGTGAGGCCCAGCACTACCTGAACATCAACTACACGATCCTGGGCGTGCTGATCGAGAAGCTGACGGGGACGACGTACGAGCGGGCCGTCTCGGAGCGCGTCCTGAGGCCGCTGGGGCTGCGGGACACCTCGTTCCCGGGCCGTTTCCAGACCCGGATACCGGGCCCGCACAACCGTGGCTACCAGGCGCTCACCCGGGCCGACGGCTCTCGGGAGCTGCGCGATGTGACGGTGTGGAACTCCTCGGACCGCTGGGCGGCGGGCGACATGATCTCGACGACGGCCGATCTGGAGCGTTTCACCGTCGCGCTGTTCGACGGGCGGATCGTTCCGAAGGCCCTGCTGAAGGAGACGATGTTCGCCGTGCCGGCAGTGAACGACTTCGAGAGCGGCAAGCCCGCCCAGCTCACGGCCGGCTTCTCCCGGATCGTCCTGCCGGACGGTACGGAGGCCTGGGGCAAGACCGGCGGCCGCCACGGGTACAACACGGTGATAGGTGGCACGCTCGACGGGTCGCGGACCCTGGTCTACTCGGTGAACTCCACCGACGCCAAGGGCAAGGACATGAACCCGGTCGCCCTCGCCGTCGTCCTGGCGGCCTTCGCCGAGTAGCCGGGTAGCCGGGTCAGGCGGCGACCGCGGTCCGGGCCGCGGGTCCGGTCGCGGCCTCCGGTTCGGGCAGGGCTTCAAGGCGCTTGATCATGCGGCGCAGGATCAGCAGCGGGATCACTCCGAAGACGCCGAACGACATGTCGATGACGCTCCACCAGACGGGGATGCCTCGGATCGGGCCACAGATCAGGGCCAGCGGGATGATCCCAGCGCAGGCGATCATGCCCGCCTCGACGATCCAGATGTTGCGTACGGGGTCGCGGTGGACCCCGTAGAAGAAGACGGCGATGCAGAGGTGTGCGAAGGCCAGCCAGTCGGTGCCGTAGAGGAGGAAGGGGTACTCGGCATCGGCCTGGTCCAGGCCGTCCCCGACCCGGTGCAGCCATTCGTTGTCCACCAGGGCGTTGGCCCATCGAAGTTCACTGACCAGCGGGAAGGCGGTGAGTCCACTGAGTACCAGGCAGACGAGGAACAGGACCAGCCAGGCACGGATCCGCCGCTGAAGGGCGCTTCTCTCGCTCATGGGAGACAGCGTACGCCCATTTCTGAACACGTTCAGCAAGTTTCTTGAACATGTTCAGTCCGGTGGCCCGGCCAGCCGTGGTCAGAGTCCGGCGATGGCGTTCCAGCGCTTGGCAAGGGAGCGGCGTTCCGCGGAGGAGATGTCCCTGGCCACGACGAGCCGTCGGCGCATGTCGTCGTCGGGGAAGATCAGCGGGTTCTCGGCCAGTTCGGCGGTCTCCCTGTCCTCGGAGGCGGCCAGGACCTCGCGGGCGGCCGGGACCGGGCAGACGTAGTTGACGGAGGCGGCGAGGTCGGCGGCCACCTCCGGGGCGTAGTAGTAGTCGATCAGGGCCTCGGCATTGGCCTTGTGCCGGGCGAGGTTGGGCACGAGCAGGCTCTCCGCCCAGAGTTCGGCCCCCTCCTCCGGGACGACGAACTCGATGTCCGGGTTGTCGGCCTGGAGCTGGATGGCGTCGCCGGAGTAGGCCTGGCAGGCCAGGACGTCTCCCTTGCTCAGATCGGAGGTGTAGTCGTTGCCGGTGAAGCGGCGGATGTGCTGCTTCTTCACCATGCTCTCGACCTGGTCGCACATCCGGTGGAAGTCTGATTCGGTCCAACGGGTCACGTCCACGCCGTTGCCCTGCATCAGCAGGGCGAAGGACTCGTCGAGGCCGGAGAAGAGGGTGACCTTGCCCGCGAGCTCCGGCCGCCACAGGTCCTGGACCGACTTGATCTCCCGGCCCAGGGCCTTGCGGTTGTAGGCGATGCCGGTGATCCCCGACTGCCAGGGGACGGTGTGCAGCCGGCCCTCGTCGAAGGCGGGGGAACGCAGCTGGGGGTCCAGGTGCGTGGTCACGTTGGGCTGCGCCGAGCGGTCCATCTTCTGGGCCCACCCCAGGTGGACGAAGCGCGCGGCCATCCAGTCGCTGACCACGACCAGGTCGTGGCCCGTCTCCTGGCGGTTCATCAGGGCCGGGCTGACCTTGCCGAAGAACTCGTCGTTGTCGTTGATCTCCTCGGTGTACCGGACCTCGATGCCCGTCCGCTCCGAGAAGGCCTCCAGCGTCGGACGGCGCTCCTCGTCCTCCTCGTCGGTGTCGATGTACAGCGGCCAGTTGGAGAAGGAGACGGCACGGTCCCGCTCGGACCTGTCGAGCCCTTCCCGCCGGTCCTCGGGGACGTAGGCGGCGGGCACTCCGCATCCGCACAGGGCGGCCAGCAGACCCGTGGCACCGAGGCCGCGCAGTGCGGCGCGGCGGGAGAAGGCGAGTTCAGGCATGGGCACAGCCTCGGTGAACGCGAAAGGACGGGCAATAGACATGTTGTCTACCGCCCGCCCCTTCAGCGCTGTGCTCTGACCGGTGCGGCCGGTCAGCTGTCGAGCGAGGTCATCACGTGCTTGATGCGCGTGTAGTCCTCGAAGCCGTAGGCGGAGAGGTCCTTGCCGTAGCCGGACTTCTTGAAGCCGCCGTGCGGCATCTCGGCGACGAGCGGGATGTGGGTGTTGATCCACACGCAGCCGAAGTCGAGGTTCTTGGACATCCGCATCGCGCGGCCGTGGTCCTTGGTCCACACCGAGGAGGCGA
Source organism: Streptomyces sp. NBC_01408 (assembly GCF_026340255.1). Classification (GTDB taxonomy): domain Bacteria; phylum Actinomycetota; class Actinomycetes; order Streptomycetales; family Streptomycetaceae; genus Streptomyces. Next base: position 759,502 of record NZ_JAPEPJ010000003.1, read on the forward strand.
GGGCGAACTCGACGCCGTTCGCGTACTCCAGGGCCTGGGCCTCGTCCGTGAAGGACTGGACGGTGATGACGGGGCCGAAGACCTCGTTCTGGATGATCTCGTCGTCCTGCTTGAGGCCGGATACCACGGTCGGGGCGTAGAAGTAGCCCTTCTCGCCGACCTGGTGGCCGCCCGCCTCGACCTTGGCGTGGGCGGGAAGGCGCTCGATGAAGCCCGCGACCTGCTTGAGCTGGTTCGGGTTGTTCAGCGGGCCGTAGAGCACGTCCTCGTCGTCCGGCTGACCGGTCTTGGTGTCGGCGGCGGCCTTGGCCAGCGCGGACACGAACTCGTCGTGGATCGAGCGGTGCACGAGCACGCGGGTGGCGGCGGTGCAGTCCTGACCGGCGTTGAAGTAGCCGGCGACCGCGATGTCCTCGACGGCCTTGGCGATGTCGGCGTCCTCGAAGACCACGACGGGGGCCTTGCCGCCGAGCTCCAGGTGGACGCGCTTGACGTCCTTCGAGGCGCTCTCGGCGACCTGCATACCGGCGCGCACCGAACCGGTGATGGAGGCCATCGCCGGGGTGGAGTGCTCGACCATGGCCTTGCCGGTCTCGCGGTCACCGCAGATGACGTTGAAGACGCCCTTGGGCAGCACCGAGTCGATGATCTCCGCCATCAGGACGGTGGAGGCCGGGGTGGTGTCCGAGGGCTTGAGCACCACGGTGTTGCCCGCGGCGATGGCCGGGGCGAACTTCCACACAGCCATCATCATCGGGTAGTTCCACGGCGCGACCTGGGCGCAGACACCGACCGGCTCACGGCGGATGATCGAGGTCATGCCCTCCATGTACTCGCCGGCCGAGCGGCCCTCGAGCAGGCGGGCGGCACCCGCGAAGAAGCGGATCTGGTCCACCATCGGCGGCAGCTCCTCGCTGGCCGTGAGGCCCAGCGGCTTGCCGGTGTTCTCCGATTCGGCGGCGACGAGCTCGTCCGCGCGCGCCTCGAAGGCGTCCGCGATCTTCAGCAGGGCCTTCTGGCGCGCCGAGGGTGTGGTGTCGCGCCAGCCCGGGAAGGCCGCCGCGGCGGCCGCCATGGCGGCGTCGACATCGGCCTGGCCCGAGAGCGGGGCGGTGGCGTACGCCTCGCCGGTGGCGGGGTTGACCACCTCGGTGGTCCGCCCGTCGGCGGCGTCCTTGAACTCCCCGCCGATGTAGTTGCGCAGACGACGCAGTTCGGTGGTCACTCCAGCCACACTCCTGATCACATGTCCAACGATTGAGACGAATCCCAAGCCTAGCTCCTCGGCCGACGCTTTCGACAGGGCCAGACTCCATGAACTACGAAATCAGTGAGATCCGAGCTCTCAAACAACGGATTTCATCGATTCCGTCTTGCGGAACAGACGACTCCTCGTGCACAGTGAGGTCGTGGTCAGTCGAAGCGCAGATTCCAGGAACAGACAACCGTCCCCTTCGGTCGATGCTGTGTCCCTGGCGATCATCGAGCAACTGCAGGAGGACGGTCGCCGTCCCTACGCAGCGATCGGCAAGGCCGTCGGCCTGTCGGAAGCAGCCGTGCGTCAGCGCGTGCAGAAGCTCCTCGACCAGGGCGTCATGCAGATCGTCGCCGTCACCGACCCGCTCACCGTGGGCCTGCGACGCCAGGCCATGGTCGGGATCAACGTCGAGGGAGACCTCGACCCGGTGGCGGACGCACTCACCGCGATGGCGGAGTGCGAGTACGTGGTGATGACCGCAGGATCGTTCGACCTGATGGTGGAAATCGTCTGCGAGGACGACGACCACCTGCTCGAGACGATCAACAAGAAGATCCGCACGCTCCCCGGCGTGCGATCAACCGAAAGCTTCGTTTACCTGAAGCTGAAGAAGCAGACCTACATGTGGGGAACTCGATAGCCCGTGAGCCAGGACCTCTCCAAGACCGCGTACGACCACCTGTGGATGCACTTCACCCGCATGTCGTCCTACGAGAACGCACCCGTCCCCACCATCGTGCGTGGTGAGGGCACCTACATCTTCGACGACAAGGGCAAGCGCTACCTCGACGGTCTCGCCGGACTGTTCGTGGTCAACGCCGGTCACGGCCGCAAGGAACTGGCCGAGGTCGCCTACAAGCAGGCCCAGGAACTCGCGTTCTTCCCCATCTGGTCGTACGCGCACCCCAAGGCCGTCGAGCTCGCCGAGCGCCTCGCCCACTACGCCCCGGGCGACCTGAACAAGGTCTTCTTCACCACCGGCGGCGGCGAGGCCGTCGAGACGGCCTGGAAGCTCGCCAAGCAGTACTTCAAGCTCCAGGGCAAGCACACCAAGTACAAGGTCATCTCGCGTGCGGTCGCCTACCACGGCACCCCGCAGGGCGCCCTGTCCATCACCGGCCTGCCGGCCCTGAAGGCCCCCTTCGAGCCGCTGGTCCCCGGCGCGCACAAGGTCCCGAACACCAACATCTACCGCGCCCCGATCTTCGGCGACGACCCCGAGGCCTTCGGCCGCTGGTGCGCCGACCAGATCGAGCAGGAGATCCTCTTCGAGGGCGCCGACACCGTCGCGGCCGTCTTCCTGGAGCCCGTGCAGAACGCCGGCGGCTGCTTCCCGCCGCCGCCCGGCTACTTCCAGCGCGTCCGCGAGATCTGCGACCAGTACGACGTGCTGCTCGTCTCCGACGAGACGATCTGCGCCTTCGGCCGCCTCGGCACGATGTTCGCCTGCGACAAGTTCGACTACGTGCCGGACATGATCACCTGCGCCAAGGGCATGACCTCGGGCTACTCCCCGATCGGCGCCTGCATCATCTCGGACCGCCTCGCCGAGCCGTTCTACAAGGGCGACAACACCTTCCTGCACGGCTACACCTTCGGCGGCCACCCGGTCTCCTCTGCGGTGGCGCTGGCCAACCTCGACATCTTCGACAAGGAAGGCCTGAACCAGCACGTGCTGGACCAGGAGGGCAACTTCTTCAACACCCTGAAGAAGCTGCACGACCTGCCGATCGTCGGCGACGTCCGCGGCAACGGCTTCTTCTACGGCATCGAGCTCGTCAAGGACAAGACCACCAAGGAGTCCTTCACGGACGAGGAGACGGAGCGCGTGCTCTACGGCTTCCTCTCCAAGGCGCTCTTCGAGAACGGCCTGTACTGCCGCGCCGACGACCGAGGCGACCCGGTCATCCAGCTCGCGCCGCCGCTGATCGCCGACCAGGGCACCTTCGACGAGATCGAGGGCATCCTGCGCAGCGTGCTCACCGAGGCGTGGACCAAGCTCTGAGCGGTCCCTGAGCACCGACTGGTCCGACCACGCGGCCCGGATCCTCCGTTCGAGTGAGAACGCGGGGGTCCGGGCCGTGTGCTGTCACCATCCAAGACGTTCATCTCTTTACATCTCAGTGCGGCCCAGTGACCGAACGGGTTCCGCTTCGTTCCCCCGGACGGAGGTGTACGCCATGGTGGCTCCCACGGACAATGCCCCGCCCGACAGCGCCCCACCCCAGGACGATCTGCTCTGGGCGCGGTCCCTGCACTACTCCCACAGCGGCTCACCCGGCCTCGTCGGGATCTCCGTCGGAGTCCGCCAGGGCGAGATCCTGGCCCTGACCGGCCCGCGCGGCTGCGGCAAGACCACCCTGCTGCGCTGCCTGTCCGGGCAGCTGCTGCCCGAGCAGGGCGAGGTCTGGTTCAACAGCGTTCCCGTGCACACCATGGGCACCGCGGCCCGCGAACGCCTGCGCCGCGACCGGTTCGGCTGGATCGGCCCCGAGCCGCAGCTGCTGCCCGAGCTCAGGGTGTGGGAGAACGCGGCCCTGCCGCTGCTGATGGCCGGCGCCTCGCACCGCAGCGCCCGGCACGCCGCCTGCGCGTGGCTGGACCGCCTCGAGATCGGCGGCTTCGCCCGCAAGCGCCCCGGCGCCCTCACCCACGCCGAGTCCCAGCGCGTCGCCCTGGCCCGGGCCCTGGTCAACGAGCCCGCGGTGGTCTTCGCCGACGAGCCCACGGCCCCGCTGCACCGGGCCGAGCGCGCCCGCCTGCTCCGTACGCTGACCACCGCGGCCCGCTCGCACGGGATCACCGTGCTGCTGGCCACCCACGACGAGGAGACCGCGGCCGTCGCCGACCGCCACCTGGCCCTGCTCGACGGCCGGCCCGCCGCGACCGCCGTCGCCGCGGGCACCGGGTCCGCCTCCTCCGAGACCCCGGAGGGCCAGGCCGCGTGCTCGCTCTCCGCCTAGCCCGCGGCTCCCGTCCGCTCGTCCAGCTGCGCCGGCTGCTGGTCGCGGCGGCCTCGGCCGGTACCGGGTTCCTGCTGCTGTACGTGCTCGCGGAGGCCTTGGAGCGGCCCGCTGGATCGTTCCCTCGGCTGCTGTGGGCCCTGGTCCCGCTGGCCGCCACCGTCCACTTCGCCGTCGCCGTGGCCCGGGCCGACCCCGCGACGCGGCCCCGGGAGGGACTGGACACCGCCGGGCTGGGTCCCGTACGGCTCACCCTGGTCGCGGCGATCTCCACCGCCGTCGCCTGCACCCTCGGCAGCGCCCTGGCCCTGGCCGCCTTCCTCCACCTGCGCGGGGACCTGGCCGGGCTGCCCTTCGACGGAGCGGGGGGCTCGCTGCTCCACGCCGACCGGCCGCTGCCCGTCGCGGCCGCCCTCACCCTGCTGGCCCTGGTCCCGCTGGCCGCCTCGGGCGCCACCGCCCTCGCCCTGCGGCCGGGCAGCCGCCGCCCGCTCACCCCGCAGACCGCGCTGCCCTGGGGGATCGCCGTCACCGCGTGCGGGCTGGCCGTCGAGGCGTACGCGGGCCGGGACGGCGCCGGGATGCTGACCGGCTGGTCCCTGACCGCGATCGGGCTCGCTCTCGCCGGACCGGGTCTCGCCTACGCCTGCGGGACCCTGATGGCCGCCGCCCGCCCCGGCGCGCTGCGGCTGCTCGCCGGACGGGCCCTGCAGGAGGAGGCCGTCCGGCTGGGCCCGCCGCTGGGCGTGCTCTGCGCGATCGGTGCCGGAGCACTCAGCGCCCTGGCCCTGCGTGACCGGGGCGGCCTGATCCTGCCGCTGGGTCCGCTGTCGGGGCCGGCCGCCGCGCTGGTCGCTCTGTGCGCCGCCGCGACCCTTCTCACATCCGCGGTGGAGGCCCGCCAGGCCCGTACCGCCGGCCGGGAGGCGCTGCTCGACCTGGGCACTCCGGCCAAGGTCCTGCGTACGGCCGCGAGTTTGCGGGCCACGGCACTGGTCGCCGTGTGCGCGCCGGTCTGCTGGGGTGTGGCGCAGCTGACGTCCCTGGCCCTGACCCACTGAGGCGGGCAGCCCTTAGGGTGGGCCGAATGGTCAACGCAGACATCGAGATCGAGACGCTCGCCGAATTCGACCAGGTCGTGGCCCGCGGCTCGCTCAGCGGCTACCGGATCCAGTCGGTCAACCTGCTGGAGCGGACCTTCGCGCTGCTGTCCGCCGACACCTCGGCGGCCGTGTTCCTGGGCTGCGCGATGGAGCCCGACGCCTCGGTGAAGGTCCGCGCCGACGGCGCCCTGGTCTTCCCGCCCGTGCCGGACCTGCCCTTCAACCCGTACCGCGGTCTGCTCTACACGCCCGAGGAACTGTTCGCGGGACTGCCCGCCGGGTACGAGGCCACCCCGGACGCCCAGGCGTACGCCTGGTTCCAGGAGACCAGGTCCGACGCGGACATCTTCTCCTCGATGCTGCGCTCCATCCACGACGACGCCATCTCCGACGCCCTCGACGAGCACCTCACGGGCGCCCCGGTCGTGGGCGTGATGGGCGGCCATGCCATGTCCCGGGGCGGCGCGGAGTACCGCGGCGCGGCGGAGCTGGGCCGGACCCTGACCCGGTCCGGGCTGACGGTGGCCACCGGCGGCGGACCCGGCGCGATGGAGGCGGCGAACCTCGGCGCCTACCTGGCCCCGGCCCCCGACGAGGCACTCCCGGAAGCGCTGGAGCTGCTGGCCAAGGCCCCCTCCTTCGAGCCGTCGGTGTCCGACTGGGCGCGCGCGGCCTTCGCCGTACGGGACCGCTGGCCCGGCGGCGGCGACTCCGTGGGCATCCCGACCTGGTTCTACGGCCACGAGCCGCCGAACGCCTTCGCCGGCCACGTCGCGAAGTACTTCGCGAACGCCACCCGGGAAGACGGGCTGCTGGCCCGTTCCACCGCGGGCGTGGTCTTCCTGCCGGGCGCCGCGGGCACGGTCCAGGAGATCTTCGACAACGCGACGCCGAACTACTACGGGTCGCGCGGCCCGGCGACGCCGATGGTCCTGGTCGGCCGCACCCACTGGACCGAGCACCTCCCGGCGTGGCCCCTGCTCCAGGCACTGGCGCGCGGCCGCGCCATGGAGTCCCGGATAGCCCTCGTCGACTCGGTGGACGAGGTTCCGGCGGCACTCGCCGGAATGCATTGACCCGTCGAGGCAACTTCCCCGCCGATTCCAGCGTCTGGCAGAGGTACCGCACAACCTGCCAGACGTGAACGGAGCCCTTGGTGCTCATAGGTTTGTTGACCGCTGTCGCGGCGTCCATCTGCTACGGCACGGGATCCGTCCTGCAAGCCGTGGGATCGCGCCGCGCCGCCCGGATGTCCCCGACTGCCTCCGGGGTGACCGCGCACGGCGGCCCCAACCTGTCGTCCACCGCCAAGGCGGCGATGACCTGGGAATTCATCATCGGGACGATCCTGGACTTCGTGGGCTTCGGCCTGGGGGCGCTCGCCGCCCGGATGCTGCCCCTGTTCCTCTCCCAGACCGTGATCAGCGCCAACCTGGTGATCACGGCGGTGCTCAGCGTGAAGATGCTCGGCATCCGGCTCACCCGTAAGGAATGGGCCTCGATCGGGGTCGTCTGCACGGCGCTGGTGCTGCTGGCGACGGCCGCGGGCCACGAGGGCGGCCACCACGCGCCGATGTCCACGCACTGGTGGCTGCTCGCCGTGACCCTGCTGATCATCGTGGGCGGCACCGTCGCCGTACGCTTCCTGGGCTCGCGGGCCGCGATCCTGGCGGGTCTGCTGTCGGGGCTGGCCTTCGGCGCGCTGGGCGTCGGCGTCCGGATCCTGAACGGCATCGACCCGTTCGACCTGGGCGCCTTCCTCTCCGACCCGGCCCTCTACGCCATCCTGATCGCGGGCTTCGGCGGCATGTACCTGCACACGGTCGCCCTTCAGATCGGCTCGGTGAACGGCGCGACGGCGGCCCTGGTCGTCGGCGAGACCGTGCTCCCGGGGGCGATCGGTGTCCTCTGGCTGGGTGACGCCTCCCGCCCCGGCCTGGCCTGGCTGGCCGTGCTCGGCTTCGTCCTGGCCGTGACGGGCGCCGTGGCCGTCGCCTGGTTCGGCAACCACGAAGGCGCCGAGGAGGAGGCCGAGGCCCCGGTCCCGGCCCCGGCCCCGGTCGGCTGACCCTCCGGCCGACCGGGCGCCATCACCCGGTCGGCCGTCCCCGGTGGTGGCACGGCGGCGGCTGCCGCTTGCTGGACCGGGGGAGAGAGCGAGGGGCCCGTGGAGCCCACGACCGATCGGCTGAAGACACCGCGAGCCGCCGGAACGGCCGGAGTCGCCTTCGCCCTGCTGCTCGCGGCGGCGATCGTCCTGATGCGGATCGCCATCCCGTCGGGGGACGCCGCCGACGCGCCCATCGACCCGGACCGCCGCTGGGCCATCCGGGTGGCCCTGGAGATCGTGCCCTTCGCCGGCATCTTCTTCCTGTGGTTCATGGGCGCCCTGCGCGCCCACACGGGCGAGGCCGAGGACCGGTTCATCGCCACCGTGTTCCTCGGCAGCGGCTTCCTCTTCGTCGCCACCCTGTTCGTCGCCTCCGCGGCGGCCGGCACCGTGCTGGAGGAGGGCACCCCCTCCGACTTCGGCCGTCACTACGCCTACATCGTCCTCTCTACCTACTCGATGCGGATGGCGGCCGTCTTCGTCCTCGCGACCTCGACCATCGGGCGGCTGCTCGGCGTCTTCCCCCGGCCGCTGGCCCTGCTGGGCTCCGTCGTCGGCCTGGTCCTGATCATCGTGGGGTCGGGCGTGCCCTGGTCCGAGCTCCTGTTCCCGGCCTGGGCGCTGATCATCAGCGTCTACATCCTGCGCGCCCGGCGCGGCACCCCTCCGCGGCCCGGTCCGACGGGGCCTGACCTGCTGTGACCTGGGGATCTCCGGTCCAACGGGCGATCCCGGGAACCCACGCGCATGCTGGGGGAAAGGGAGGGGCGGGGGGCCGGGGGTGACGGGGATGATCAGGCCAGCGAAAGGCAGATCCGTCATGAGGCTTGTCGTCGACCTCAACCGCTGCCAGGGGTACGCGCAGTGCGCCTTCCTCGCTCCCGACGTGTTCGCCATGCACGGCGACGAGTCGCTGCTGTACAACCCGGAGGCGGCTGCCGAGCAGCGGGAGAACGTCGCCCGCGCCGTGGCCGCCTGTCCGGTCGGCGCCATCCTGGTGGAGTACACGGACGAGGACCTGGAAGCCGTGACCGGGGCCGCGGCCCACTCCGGAGGCGCGCGGTGACCGGTCGAGGAGCACACGACGGAGCCCTGGAGTGGCTGAAGCGCGAGGGCCGCATCGTCGTGGTCGGCGCTTCGCTGGCCGGTCTGCGCGCCGCCGAGACCATGCGCGAGAAGGGCTTCGCCGGTTCGCTCACGATGATCGGCGACGAACCGTACGAGCCGTACGACCGGCCCCCGCTGTCCAAGCAGGTCCTGCTGGGCAACGCGGTCGCCGACCACACCGCGCTCCCCCGCCGCCGGGCGATCGACGCCGACTGGCGCCTCGGGGTCCCCGCCACCGGCCTGGACATGGCCGCCCACCGGGTCCGGCTGGGCAACGGCGACGAGGTCGAGTACGACCGGCTGCTGATCGCGACCGGTGTCCGGGCCCGGCCGTGGCCCAACGCGGACGAGGGCGCCCTCGACGGGGTCTTCGTGCTGCGCACCCGGGACGACGGCGAAGGACTGCAACGGGCCCTCGCCGCCGGTCCCCGCCGGGTGCTCGTCATCGGAGCCGGATTCACCGGCTCCGAGATCGCCTCCGCCTGCCGGGAGCGCGGCCTGGACGTCACCGTCGCCGAACGGGGCGCCGCGCCGCTGGTCGGCGCGCTCGGCGGGGTGATCGGGGAGGTCGCGGCGGAGATGCACCGCGAGCACGGGGTCGACCTGCGCACCGGGGTCATGGTGACCGGGCTGGAGGGCGACCCCTCGGGGCGGGTCCGCGCCGCCCACCTCTCCGACGGGTCCACGGTCGAGGCCGACGTGGTGGTCGTCTCGCTGGGCGCGCAGCGCAACACCGAGTGGCTCACGGGTTCCGGACTGGGCGCGGGTCCCCGGGGCATCGCCTGTGACGCGGGCTGCCGGGCCTTCGACATCCGGGGCATCGTCACCGACGACATCTATGTGGCGGGTGACGTGGCACGCTCCCCGCACGCCCTGTTCGGCTACCAGTTCCTGTCGCTGGAGCACTGGGGCAACGCCGTCGCGCAGGCCGACACGGCGGCGCACAACATGCTCAGCGAGAGCGCGGACCGCCGCCCCCACCTGTGGGTCCCGGCGTTCTGGTCCTCCCAGTTCGGCGTGAACATCAAGTCGGTCGGGGTGCCGCCGATGGGGACGGAGATCCTCATCACGCAGGGCTCGCGCGCCGAGCGCAGGTTCGCGGCCGTGTACGGCTACCAGGGGCGCGTGATCGCCGCCGTCACCTTCGACCAGTGCCGGTGGCTCCCGTTCTACGAGCAGCAGATCGAGACGACCGCGCCGTTCCCGCCGCCCTTCTCCACGGTGGACCGCAGGCCGGAGGGGAGCAAGCCGATGCCGGCGGACTTCCCCGACCCGTCGGTGCCGACCCACGGGCCGACCATCACCCTCAGCGGATACTCGCCGGCCGACCGGAAGATGACCTTCACCCCCGCGCACCACTGACCACCGCGCCCTCCCCCGAGGATCACGAGGACCCGTCATGACACAAGCCCTCCTGCGGGAGATCATCGACTACGCGAACCGCGCGAACCCGTACCCGCTGTACGAGGAGCTCCGCAAGACGCCGGTCTCCCACGACGGGGACGGTCCGTACGTCGTCAGTACGTACTACGAGATCCAGAGCCTCCTTCACGACCCCCGCATCAGCTCCGACGCCCGCAACCTGAAGGCGACCGGGGACGATCCGCTGGGCCAGTCCGAGGACGAGGGTGCGACCCTGCCCCCGTCCTTCCTCAAGCTCGACCCGCCGGACCACGACCGGCTGCGGCGGATGACGAACCGGCCGTTCGGGCCGCCGCACGCCCCGCACCGGGTGCACGACATGCGGGAGGAACTCGGCGACCTCGTGTCCGGGCTCATCGACGGCATCGTCACCACCGGGAACCTGGACCGGATCGACCTGGTCGACCAGTTCGCGTACCCGTTCCCGGTCTCGGTCATCTGCAGGCTGCTCGGGGTGCCCCGCGAGGACGAGCCGCGCTTCCACGTGTGGGCGGAGGCCCTCGCCGCCAGCCTGGACCCCGACCCGGACGCGGACCCCACCCAGCACGGCAAGGGCGCCATGGACGCGCGCATGGAGCTGGGCATGTACCTGGCCGGGCTGATCGAGGAGCGCCGCAAGAACCCCGGCGACGACATGCTGTCCCAGCTGGCGACGGCGGAGGGCCCGGACGGGTCGATGACCACCATGGAGGTGCTCAGCACCTCCGCGCTGCTGCTGATCGCGGGCCACGAGACCACGGTCAACCTGATCACCAACGGCATGCTGACCCTGCTGCGCCACCCGGACGTCCTCCAGCGGCTGCGCGGCGAACCGGAGCTGGCCGTGCCGATCGTCGAAGAGCTGCTGCGGTACGAACCGCCCGTGCAGCTGCTGCCCCAGCGCAGCACCCTCTCCGACATCGAGGTCGCCGGGGTCACCATCCCCAAGGGCGCGTCCCTGTGGCTGATCCTGGCGTCCGGGAACCGGGACCCGAAGCGCTTCGAGCATCCGGACCGCTTCGATCCGGACCGCAAGGACATCCAGCACCTGGGCCTCGGCAGCGGGATCCACAGCTGCTTCGGGGCTCCGCTGGCCCGCCAGGAGGCCCAGCTGGCGCTGAGCGAGCTGGCCCGCAGGCTGGAGAACCCGCAGCTGCTCCAGGACCCGCCCCCGTACCGCCAGAACGCGGTCCTGCGCGGCCCCCGCCACCTGCTGGTCTCCTGCGACGGCGTCCGCCCCTAGGGGGTGTCCGTCCCCCGGCCGCCGAAGGCGGCGAGGGACAGGCGCTGGGCCACCGCGGGGGCGCCGCCGGCGGACGACGACGTGCCCATCGCGTAGACCGCGCGCCGGTTCAGGTCCCGGGAGGCGAAGACACCGCTGCGGTACCCCGGATCGGAGCCCGTCTTGCCCCACAGGACAGAGCCGTCGGGCAGCGGCACGGACATCAGGCCGACGCTGTAGCAGGCCGTGCCCCTGCCGGGTCCGGTGTTGCAGTTCGAGGCGTCGGCGTACGGCAGCGGCTTCCCGTCGGCGCCCTTCGGCACGGTGAACAGCTCCGCCGCCTGCGCCGGGCGCAGCAGTCGGCCGTCGAACAGGCCGGAGATGAAGCGGTCCAGGTCGGCCGTGGTGGAGGTCATGCTCGTGGGCAGTCCGCCCTGCACGTTGACGTCGACCGGCTCGCCGTCGCCCTTCAGCAGGTAGCCGGGCAAGTAGGGCCGGGGCACCGGCGTGCTGCGGCCCGGCGTGGCGGGCCTGGTCTCGCGCATCCCCAGCGGCTTCAAGATGCGGGCGGTCACCTCGTACTGGAACGGGTGGCCGGTGATCTCCTCGATGAGCTTGCCCGCGACGCGGTACCCGAAGGAGTTGTACTCCTGCCGGGTCCCCGGGCGGAAGCGCGGGCCCGGGGCCGGCCTGCCCTCGGGACGGAGCGTCCGCTCGATCACCTCGTCGAAGGTGAGGTAGTCGAGGCGGCGCTCGATCTCCTCGTCCGGCGAGCCGTCCGGGGCGCCCTCGAAGTCCTGGGGCAGGCCGCTGGTGTGGTTGAGCAGCTGCCGCACACTGATCGGTTCCTCGAACCGGCTGTCCGGCAGCAGTCCGGGCAGGTAGTGCTGGACGCTCCGGTCCAGGTCGACGCGGCCCTCGGCGGACAGCTGGAGCAGGATCACCGCCTCCATGGGCTTGGTGACGCTGCCGATGCGGAAGTGCGCGTCGGGGCTGACCCGCTTGCCGGTGACGACGTCCCCGGATGTGCCGCGCCAGGTCCGTCCGTCCTTGTGCACCTCGGCCACGACACCGGCGGCGCCGTCTCCCGGGCGCACGGCGATCGCCTCGCGCAGCGCGGCGTGGTCGAGGGCCGGGGCGGAGCCGGCGGTGGCCGCGTGCGCGGGAGCGGCGAGACCGAACGCCAGGGCGGCGGTCAGGGGCAGGGCTGCGAGACGGCGCATGGGAAGACTCCACTCGGAACGCGATGATCAAGTCCCTGCGAGTCTGTCCGCCCGGATCCGCCCGCTTCGTCGGGGATCACCCCACCTCCACCCTGAGCGGCCCCTGACGCCACATCAGGGAAATCCAGGATTCCCCGTGGCCGCTCAGGGCGCCGCCGGCAGGACGACCACCTCGGCCGGGGCGAAGGAGGCCCTGACCCGGTCGCCCGCGGCCGGGGCCCCGGCCAGTCCGCACTCCGCCTCCAGCTCCGGGCCCGACACCGGCCGCAGCAGCAGTGCGACGTGCGTCCCCCGGAAGGTCCGCGACAGGACTTCGCAGGCCAGCCCGTCCTCCCCGAGCAGGACCCCGGCCGGCCGGATCAGCAGCTGCCGCTCCCCCTCCGGGGATCCGGCGGGCACCGGTACCTTGCCCCACGGGGTGTCCGCGGCCCCGCCCGACACCGTCGCGGGGACCACGTTCTCGAAGCCCAGGAACCGCGCCACGAACTCGGAGGCCGGCCGCTGCCACACCTCCAGCGGGGTCCCGGCCTGGGCGATCCGCCCGTCGCGCATCACCACCACCCGGTCGGCCAGCGCGAAGGCCTCGCCCTGGTCGTGGGTGACGGCCAGCACCGTCGTGCCCAGCCGGGAGAACAGCCCGCGCAGCTCCACCACGAGCCGCTCGCGCAGCCCCCGGTCGAGCTGGCCCAGCGGCTCGTCCAGCATCAGCAGCCGGGGCGCCGGCGCCAGGGCCCGGGCCAGGGCGACCCGCTGCTGCTCGCCGCCCGACAGGGAGGCCACCGCCCGGCCCTGGGCACCGGGCAGGCCGACCAGTTCGAGCAGCTGCGCGACCTGGGCCTCGTACGCCGCCCGGCCGGCGCCCCGCATCCGCAGCCCGAAGGACACGTTCGCGCCGACGTCCCGGTGCGGGAACAGCTGGTGGTCCTGGAACATCAGGCCCACGCCCCGCCGGTGCACGGGCACGCCCGCCTGGTCGGCCCCGCCCAGCAGGACCCGGCCGGCGGACACCTGCTGGAGCCCGGCGACGACCCTCAGCAGGGTGGACTTGCCGCTCCCGCTCGGGCCCAGCACGCACACGGTCTCGTGCTCGGCGACCGCGAGGTCCACGGCGTCCACCACCGCGCGCTCACCGAAGCGGACCGACACCCCTTCCAGCTGAAGCAGTGTCATCAGAACTCTCCGGAGGTCTTGTCGGGGCGCAGTCGCTCCAGCACCAGCAGGGCCACCGCGCACACCAGCATCAGGATCGTGCTCAGGGCCATCGCCTGCCCGTAGTTCAGCTCACCGGCCCGCCCCAGCAGCCGCGCCACCGCCACGGGCAGCGTCGGCTGGTCCGCCCGGGCGATGAAGACGGTCGCGCCGAACTCGCCCAGCGAGACGGCGAAGGCGAAGCCCGCGGCGATCAGTAGGGCCCGCCGCACCAGCGGCAGGTCCACCTCCCGCCAGGCCCGCAGCGGGGACGCGCCGAGCACGGCGGCCGCCTCCCGTAGCCGTCCGTCCACGGCCCGCAGCACCGGCAGCATGGTCCGTACGACGAACGGCACACCCACCAGTGCCTGCGCCAGCGGCACCAGGATCCACGAGGTCCGCAGGTCCAGCGGCGGCTCGTCCAGCGTGATCAGGAATCCGAAACCCACCGTCACGGCGGACACCCCGAGCGGGAGCATCAGCAGCGCGTCGAAGCCACGCACAAAACGGCCGCCGCGCCGGGTCAGCGCCGCTGCGGCCAGCCCGCCGATGACCAAGGCGATGCCGGTGGCGGCGAGCGCGTACCGCAGCGAGTTCCAGATGGCCTCCAGCGGCGGCACCAGGAAGGTTCCGCCCCCGGCGGTCACGTCCTGGAGGGCTTGGTAGAAGCCGAACCCGTACCCGCCGGGGGCGTCGAAGGACCGTTCCACCAGGACGGCCAGCGGCGCCACGATCAGCAGCGCCACCGTCAGCAGCACCCCGCCCAGCAGGGCGCGCTGGGCCCAGCCGGCCGGCCGGTGCGTGGTGCGGCCCGGGTCCACCAGCCGCAGCGCCGTCTCCCGCTTGCGCACGGTCCAGGCGTGCACGGCGAGAATCCCGCCGATCGCGGCGAACTGGACCATCGTCAGCACGGCGGCGGTGGGCAGGTCCAGGAGCTGCGCGGTCTGCCGGTAGACCTCCACCTCCAGGGTGGAGTACGCGGGCCCGCCCAGGATCAGTACGACGCCGAAGGAGCTGAAGGTGAACAGGAACACCATCAGCGAGGCGGCGGCCACCGCCGGTGCCAGCGCGGGCAGCGTCACCCGCCGCCAGGCGGCGAACCGCCCCGCGCCCAGTACCCGGGCGGCCTCTTCCTGACGCGGGTCCAGCTGCCCCCACAGCCCGCCGACGGTCCGTACGACGACCGCGTAGTTGAAGAAGACGTGCGCGAGCAGGATCGCCCAGACGGTGGTGTCCAGCCGGACGCCCCACAGCTCGTCCAGCAGTCCGCCGCGGCCGACCAGCGCGAGGAAGGCCGTGCCGACCACCACGGTCGGCAGGACGAAGGGGATGGTGACCAGGGCCCGCAGGAGCTGCTTGCCGGGGAACTCGAAGCGCGCGAAGACGTACGCGCCGGGGAGTGCGATCAGCAGCGTGAGCACGGTGGAGGCGAGCGCCTGCCAGGTGGTGAACCACAGCACGTCGGCGATGTCGGGCCGGGCCAGCACTTCGCCGACGCGGCCGAACTGCCAGCCGTCGTCGGTCTTGAGGCCGCGGCCGACGATCGCGGCGACGGGGTAGGCGAAGAACAGCCCGAAGAAGGCGAGGGGCAAGGCCATCAGGGCGAGCCGCACCGCGACCGCCCGCCGGCCCTCGCCGGTACCGGAGCCCGGCGCGGCACCCCCCGGCGCCGTGCCCGACTCCTCGGTACCGTCTACTTCACGACGAGCGAGGTCCATGCCTTGACCCACTGCTCACGGTTCTTGGCGATGGTCTCCGGCGTGACGTTCTCCGGCTTCTCGATCACCACACCGTGCTTCGTGAACAGCTCCGGCAGGGAAGCGTCCTTCGTCACCGGGTTCACGAACATGTTGAGCGGCATGTCCTCCTGGAACTTCTTGCTGATCAGGAAGTCGAGGAGCGCCTTGCCGCCCTCCTCGTTCTTGGCTCCCTTCAGCAGACCCGCGAACTCGGTCTGACGGAAGCAGGTGCCGGTGGAGACACCCGTCGGGGCCTCGGCCGGCTGCGGCTCGCCGTACAGCACCTCGACCGGCGGGCTGGAGGCGTAGGAGACGACCAGCGGGCGGTCGCCCTTGGCCTTCTTGCCGCCGGCGGAGCCGGAGAAGCGCTCGTTGTATGCCTGCTCCCAGCCGTCGACGACCTCGACGCCGTTGGCCTTCAGCTTGCTCCAGTAGTCCTTCCAGCCCTCCTCGCCGTACTTGCCGACGGAGGCGAGCAGGAAACCGAGGCCGGGCGAGGAGGTCGCGGCGTTCTCGGTGACCAGCAGGTTCTTGTACTCGGGCTTGATCAGGTCGTCCAGCGTCTGCGGCGGGGCGATCTTCTTCTCGGCGAAGTAGGCCTTGTCGTAGTTGACGCAGATGTCGCCGGAGTCGACGGGGGTGACCCGGTGCTCCTTGTCGAGCTGGAACTCCGGCTTCACCTCGCCCAGGCCCTTGGCCTCGTACGGCGTGAAGATGCCGTTGTCGAGGGCGCGCGAGAGGAGCGTGTTGTCCACGCCGAAGAAGACGTCGCCGCGCGGGGAGCCCTTGGTGAGGATCTCCTGGTTCAGCGCCGCACCCGCGTCCCCGGACTTCAGCACCTTGACGGTGTAGCCGCTCTGCTGCTCGAACTCCTTGAGGACCGCTTCGGTCGCGTTGAAGGAGTCGTGGGAGACGAGCGTGACGGTCTTCGGCTTCGGGGCGTCGCTCGCGCCCGCGGGCTTGTCCTTGGTGTCGCCGCCTCCGCAGGCGCTCAGCGTGGTGACGCCCAGCGCGGCCGCGAGCGCGGCGCCCGCGATCTTCTTGGTGGTGCTCACTGGTGATTCCTCCTGGGATGACCAGGAGAAGACGCGGCCCTGCCCGGCGCTCTTGAAGGAGCGGACGCCGGGCAGGGCGCAACAGCTTGAGTGATGACCGAACTTCCTACCCCGAATGACCGGGGCGAGGTTCAGAGGGTCTGCGGATTGACGGTCCCGCACTCTCAGCGCTGTGGCGCTCCCCTGTCGGAATATGAAATTGGTTCGGCCACAGGGTACCCCGCGGCCGAATGTGATCGGCCAAAAGCGGAAGCTAGCGCTCCGAAGCGGCCAGCTGACCGCAGGCGCCGTCGATCTCCTGGCCGCGGGTGTCCCGTACGGTCACGGGCACGCCGTGCCGGGCGATCGCCTCGACGAAGGCCTTCTCGTCCTCGGGCCGCGAAGCGGTCCACTTCGAGCCCGGCGTCGGGTTCAGCGGGATGAGGTTGACGTGCACACGCTTGCCCTTGAGCAGCTTGCCGAGCAGGTCACCGCGCCAGGCGTGGTCGTTGATGTCGCGGATCAGCGCGTACTCGATGGAGATCCGGCGGCCCGACTTCTCGGCGTACTCCCAGGCCGCGTCGAGGACCTCACGGACGTTCCACCGCGTGTTCACGGGCACGAGGGTGTCGCGCAGCTCGTCGTCGGGCGCGTGCAGCGAGACCGCGAGGCGGCACTTGAAGCCCTCGTCGGCGAAGCGCAGCATGGCCGGGACCAGGCCGACGGTGGAGACGGTGATGCCACGCTGCGACAGGCCCAGGCCGTCGGGCTCCGGGTCGGTGAGACGGCGGATGGCGCCGACGACCCGCTTGTAGTTGGCCAGCGGCTCGCCCATGCCCATGAAGACGATGTTCGAGAGCCGGGCCGGACCGCCCGGCACCTCGCCGTCGCGCAGGGCGCGCATGCCGTCGACGATCTGGTGCACGATCTCGGCGGTGGTGAGGTTGCGGTCGAGGCCCGCCTGGCCGGTGGCGCAGAACGGGCAGTTCATCCCGCAGCCGGCCTGCGAGGAGATGCACATGGTGACCCGGTCCGGGTAGCGCATCAGCACGGACTCGACGAGCGTGCCGTCGTGCAGCTTCCACAGGGTCTTGCGGGTGGTGTCGCTGTCGCAGCTGATGTGCCGCACGACGTTCATCAGGTCCGGCAGGAGCTCCTGCTGGAGCTTGGCGCGGGACGCGGCGGGGATGTCGGTCCACTCGGCCGGGTCGTGCGCGTACCGGGCGAAGTAGTGCTGGGAGAGCTGCTTGGCACGGAACGGCTTCTCGCCGATCGCTGCGACCGCCTCGCGGCGCTCCTCGGGAGTGAGGTCGGCGAGGTGCCGGGGCGGCTTCTTGGCTCCGCGCGGGGCGACGAAGGTGAGCTCTCCCGGAACAGGGCGGGCCATGGCAGGTACTCCTTGTAAGACGAAAGGCGCGCCGCAGAAGCAGCGCGCCTTCCAAGAGTAACCGCCCGGCGCATGACGCCGCCTTTTCGCAGGTCAGCACGTGTACGGGACAGCCGGACGGCGGGACGGCAGGTCAGCCGGTGCCGACGAACGCCGCCAGCAGCAGCGCTGTATCCGATATGCGGCTCCGCCGCGTGGCACCGGAGCCGTCGGCAGCAGGGCTCAGCCAGTGCCCACGAACGCCGCCAGCAGCAGCCACACCACCGGCGCGGTCGGCAGGAGCGAGTCCAGCCGGTCCATGATGCCGCCGTGGCCGGGCAGGAGCGTGCCCATGTCCTTGATGCCCAGGTCCCGCTTGATCATCGACTCGCCGAGGTCGCCCAGCGTCGCGCTGACCGCGACCGCGAGCCCCAGCAGGAGGCCCTGCCACCAGGCCCCGCCGTCGATGAGGAACTCCATGCACAGCGCGCCCGCCGCCATCGCGAAGGCCACCGCACCGAGCAGCCCCTCGCGGGTCTTGCCGGGGCTGATGCGCGGCGCGAGCTTGTGCTTGCCGAACCGCCAGCCCACCGCGTAGGCCCCCGTGTCGCTGACCACGGTCAGGACCAGGAAGGTGACCACGCGCTGCGGCCCGTCGTCGGCGGTGAGCAGCATCGTGACGAAGGTCGCGAGGAACGGGACGTAGAACGCCGCGAAGACACCGGCCGTGACGTCCTTGAGGTAGTCCTCGGGCGGTTCGGTCATCCGCCAGACAAGGACCCCCAGCGCGGTCAGGGCCATGGCCACCCAGGCACCCTCGGCCCCGCGGACGTATCCGGCGATGACCATGGCCGCGCCACCGACCGCGAGCGGTACCAGCGGGGCCTTGATGCCCTTCTTCTCGTGGAGCCTGGAGGTCAGCTCCCACAGGCCCACGACGACCGCGACGACGACGACGCCGACGAAGACCGCCTTGACGATGAACAGCGAGGCGAAGATCACCGCGCCGAGACCGACGCCGACCCCTATGGCGGCACGCAGGTCCCGCCCGGCGCGCTTCTTGGGCGGCGGGGGCGAGGCGTCCTGCGGCTGCGGGGCATGCGGAGGCGGGGGGCTGGGCATGGGCTCCTGCGGCGGCGTATCGGCGCGGAAGAGGAGGCCGCCGTTCGCGACGGCCCCCCGATCGCGTGCTTCCCGGTCGTCGAAGTCACGGCCGGCGGCATCGGGCACGATGGGCATGGGCCGAGTGTGCGGGCCCACCTGCGCATCGTATGCGGGACCCGCCGGAACCGGCTCCGGCTGCCAGGAAGTGTCGTTCATCAGACTTCGAGGAGCTCGGCTTCCTTGTGCTTGAGCAGCTCGTCCACCTGCGCGACGTACTTCGCGGTGGTGTCGTCGAGCTCCTTCTCGGCGCGGCGCACCTCGTCCTCGCCGGCCTCCTTGTCCTTGACCAGCTTGTCGAGGGCGTCCTTGGCCTTGCGGCGGACGGCTCGCAGCGAGATCTTGGAGTCCTCGGCCTTGGTGCGCGCGACCTTGATGTACTCCTTGCGGCGGTCCTGCGTCAGCTCGGGGAACGTCACCCGGATGATGCTGCCGTCGTTGCTCGGGTTGACACCGAGGTCGGAGTCGCGGATCGCCTGCTCGATGTTGCGCAGGGCGCTCTTGTCGAACGGGGTCACGATCGCCATGCGCGGCTCGGGCACCGAGAAGGAGGCGAGCTGGTTGATGGGCGTGATGGCGCCGTAGTACTCCGCCACGATCTTGTTGAACATCGCCGGGTGCGCACGACCGGTGCGAATCGCGGCGAAGTCTTCCTTGGCGACGACGACGGCCTTTTCCATCTTCTCCTCGGCCTCGAGGAGGATCTCTTCGGTCACCACGTGCTCCTGCATGTCTTGAATGGATGGTTCGGGCGGGCGGGCAGGACGGGCCGAGCCGGACAGGCTCGGCCCGGCAGCGGACTGCTCAGGCCCGGGTTCCCTGATCGCTGACGAGCGTGCCGATCTTCTCACCCTTGACGGCGCGGGCGATATTGCCCTCGGCGAGCAGCTCGAAGACGAGGATCGGCAGCTTGTTGTCACGGCACAGGGTGATGGCGGTGGCGTCGGCGACCTTGAGGTCGCGGGAGAGCACCTCGCCGTACTCCAGCGCGTCGAACTTCACCGCGTCCGGGTTCTTCTTCGGGTCGGAGTCGTAGACCCCGTCGACACCGTTCTTGCCCATGAGCAGGGCTTCGGCGTCGATCTCCAGGGCGCGCTGGGCGGCCGTGGTGTCGGTGGAGAAGTACGGCATGCCCATACCGGCGCCGAAGATGACGACGCGGCCCTTCTCCAGGTGCCGCACGGCGCGGAGCGGGATGTACGGCTCCGCGACCTGGCCCATGGTGATGGCGGTCTGCACGCGGGAGTCGATGCCCTCCTTCTCCAGGAAGTCCTGGAGGGCGAGGCAGTTCATCACGGTGCCGAGCATGCCCATGTAGTCGGACCGGGCCCGGTCCATGCCGCGCTGCTGGAGCTCGGCGCCGCGGAAGAAGTTGCCGCCGCCGATCACGATGGCGATCTCCGCGCCGTCGCGGACCACCGCGGCGATCTCACGCGCGATGGCGTGGACGACGTCGGGATCGACTCCGAGCCCTCCGCCACCGGAGAAGGCCTCGCCCGACAGCTTCAGCATGAAGCGGCGGCCCTTCTTGTCCTGGTCGCTCTTGTCGTCGGATGCGGTGTGGGGGTCCACGCCCTGATTCATGGAGATCTCCTCGTGCACATACGAAGAAGGCCATTGCCGGTGGGTCCTTGCGGTTCCCTCTACGGCAATGGCCTCCTCGTCAGATCTGCGGTCGCCTCGCGCAAGCGCGGACGACTGCTTCAGACCCTACCGGGGTCCGGTGTCCGTCGCGTACGGACCGACTCAGATGCCGACCTTGATGCGCGAGAAGCGCTTCAGGGTGACACCGGCCTCGTCCAGAACCTTCTGGACGGACTTCTTGTTGTCCAGCGCGTACGGCTGGCCGAGCAGGGTGGCGTCCTTGAAGAAGCCGTTGATGCGACCCTCGACGATCTTCGGGAGGGCGGCCTCGGGCTTGCCCTCCGCGCGGGTGACCTCTTCGGCGATGCGACGCTCGGACTCGACCTTCTCGGCCGGAACGTCTTCCTTGGAGAGCCACTGCGGGGCGAACGCGGCGATGTGCTGCGCGACGCCGCGGGCGACCTCGGCGTTCTCCTTGTCGAGCTCGACGAGGACACCGATCTGGAACGGCAGGTCGGGCATCGTGCGGTGCATGTACGAAGCCACGTAACCGCCGGTGAACTGCGCGAAGCGGTCCAGGACGATCTTCTCGCCGAGGTTGGCGTTGGCCTCGTCCACGAACGCCTGGACGGTCTTGCCGGGCTCGATCTCGGACGCGAGCAGCGCCTCGATGTCGGCCGGGGAGGTGGCGGCCACGTGGGCGGCCAGCTGGTTGGCGACGGCCAGGAACTTGTCACCCTTGGCGACGAAGTCCGTCTCGCACTTCAGCTCGACGAGGACACCGGAGGTGTTGTCGTCGGCGATGAGGGAGACGACGGCACCGTTCTCGGCAGAACGGCCCTCGCGCTTGGCGACGCCCTTCTGACCCTTGATACGGAGCGCTTCCATGGCCTTGTCGACGTCACCGTCGGAGTCCACGAGCGCGTTCTTGCAGTCCATCATGCCGGCGCCGGTGAGCTCGCGGAGCTTCTTGACGTCAGCGGCGGTGTAGTTCGCCATGAGTCTGTGATTCTCTCTCGAAGTCGTAGATCTACGGGTGAACGGCGGAGGCGCCGCGCTCGTGGCGCGGCTCCCCCGCCGTCATCGTCCGTGCTGCGAGTGCCCGGCGCGTGAACGCCGGGCGCTCTCAGTGGGTCAGGCCTGCTCGGCGTCGGCGGCCGGGGCGTCGGCGGCCGGGGCCTCGACGACCTCGGCGGCCGGAGCCTCGACGGTCTCGGCGGCCGGGGCCTCGACGGTCTCGGCAGCGGCCTCGGCCGGAGCGGCCTCGGCGTCGTCAGCCTTCTTGTCGCCCTCGAGCAGGTCGCGCTCCCACTCGGCGAGCGGCTCGGCGGCGGCCTTCTCGCCCGGCTTCGAGTCGCCGGTCGCAGCGCCGGAGCGGGCGATGAGGCCCTCGGCGACGGCGTCGGCGATCACGCGGGTGAGCAGGGTGACGGAGCGGATCGCGTCGTCGTTGCCCGGGATCTTGTAGTCGACCTCGTCGGGGTCGCAGTTGGTGTCGAGGATCGCGACGACCGGGATGTGGAGCTTGCGCGCCTCACCGACGGCGATGTGCTCCTTCTTGGTGTCGACGATCCAGACGGCGCTGGGGACCTTCGACATCTCGCGGATACCACCGAGGGTCTTCTCCAGCTTGATCTTCTCGCGGGAGAGGACCAGGAGCTCCTTCTTGGTGAGACCCGAGGCGGCGACGTCCTCGAAGTCGATCGCCTCAAGCTCCTTCAGACGCTGAAGGCGCTTGTAGACGGTGGAGAAGTTGGTGAGCATGCCACCCAGCCAGCGCTGGTTGACGTACGGCATGCCGACGCGCGTCGCCTGCTCGGCGATGGCCTCCTGCGCCTGCTTCTTCGTACCGACGAACATGATGGAGCCACCGTGCGCGACGGTCTCCTTCACGAACTCGTAGGCGCGGTCGATGTACGACAGCGACTGCAGCAGGTCGATGATGTAGATGCCGTTGCGCTCCGTGAAGATGAAGCGCTTCATCTTCGGGTTCCAACGGCGGGTCTGGTGACCGAAGTGGACGCCGCTTTCCAGCAGCTCCCGCATCGTGACGACGGCCATGGCCATCTCCTTGGTTTCTCGGTTTGGTTCCTGACGCCCCGCCGCGCCCTGCCCCATGAGGGACCGAGAGACGCTTTCACCTGGCCCTTTCGGGCTGGTGCTGGGGCGTGCGAAGTCGACCCGGTGACCCGGATCGCCACAAGAAGTGTACGGGACCCGGTGGTATGCCGGGTGACGCACTTGTCCACACCCGGCGGACCGTCCACAGGCCCGGCCGCCGCCGGCCCCGGCCCCGCCACCCTGGGGCCATGACGACACTGCTGCTCAGCCTGCTGCTGCTCCTGGCCCAGACGGCCCTGCCCGGATTCCGCCCGCTGCCCGCGCCCCTGACCGTGGCCCGCTGGTGGGACCCGCCCCCGACCCCGTACGCGGCCGGGCACCGCGGGGTGGACCTGTCCGCGCCCGTGGGCACCGAGGTCCGCGCCGTCGCGGCCGGCCGGGTCCATTACGCGGGGATGGTCGCCGGCCGAGGGGTCCTCTCGCTCGCGCTGCCGAACGGCCTGCGCACCACCTACGAGCCGGTACGGCCCCTGGTCACGGAGGGCGAGCAGGTCACGGCGGGCCAGGTGGTGGCGGTCCTCACGGCGGGCTCCCACTGTCCGGAGCCGTGTCTCCACTGGGGCCTGCTGGCGGGCGAGGCGTACCTCAACCCGCTCACCGTTCTCCCCCGCCCGACACCCCGCCTGCTGCCGATGGCCGACCCCGCCGCCGGCTGAGGGCCGGAGCCCCGCTCCTCGGCCTTCAGCCCCGCCGGCGTTTCAGGCGCGGGCCTGGGGCGGAGCCCCGTTCACCAGCCCCGCCGGCGTTTGAGGCGCGGGGCCTGGGGCCTTGGGTGGAGCCTCAGGGCCTCAGCCCCGGACTCCCCGCAGGGCCATGTCGACGGCGGTCTCCGTAATGACCTCGGGGTCCTCGGCCGCGCCGAGCTCGATGCGGCGGACGGCGGCGTCGACGACCCCCTGGAGCAGCATCGCGGCCAGCCTCGGCTCCGCCTGCCCCAGTGCGCTCAGCGCTTCGACGATCATCGCCACCAGGCCACCGTGCGCGGCGCGGATCTTCTCCCGCGCCCCCGCGTCCAGCTCACTGGCCGAGATCGCCACCACCGCCCGGTGGCGCCGGTCCCCGACCAGCCCCAGCTGGCTCCGTATGTAGGCCTCGATCTTGGCCTCGGGCGACGGGGCCTCTTCCATGGCCGCCTCGATCTCGGCGGCCCATACGGGGAAGTCCACCGCGCACAGCTCTTCGACCACGGCCGCGCGGGAGCGGAAGTACTCGTACACGGAGGACCGGGCGAGCCCGGTCCGCTCCGCGAGGGCGGGGAAGGTCAGCGCTTCCGTCCCGCCTTCGGACAGCAGGGAACGCGCGGCGTCCAACAGGGCGCCGCGCTGCATCGACCGGTGCTCGGCCACGGAGGCCGCTCGAATCCTGGGCACACATCCACTCTACGGAGGTGCCGCAAGCTCACCGCCCGACATCCGCCAGCTTCGCCCGCAGTTGGAGGACCGACTTCGTGTGGATCTGGCTGACCCGGCTCTCGGTGACGCCCAGGACATTGCCGATCTCGGCCAGCGTGAGGCCCTCGTAGTAGTAGAGCGTCACCACCGTCTTCTCCCGCTCGGGCAGCGTGTTGATGGCCCGTGCCAGCAGGCGCCGCAGCTCACGGTCCTCCGCCACCTCCACGGGGTTGTCGGCGGCGGTGTCCTCCAGGGTGTCCATCAGCGAGAGGCGGTCGCCGCCCTCCCCGCCGACGTGCAGCAGCTCCTCGAGGGCGACCACGTTGGCCAGCGACAACTGGCTGAAAACGGCGTGCAGGTCCTCCACGCCGATCCCCATCTCGCCGGCGACCTCGCCCTCCGTCGGGGTGCGGCGCAGCTGGGCCTCCAGCGTGGCGTAGGCCCGCTCCACGGCCCGCGCCTTCTGCCGTACCGAGCGCGGGATCCAGTCCAGCGCCCGCAGCTCGTCGATCATCGCGCCGCGGATCCGGGTGATCGCGTAGGTCTCGAACTTGATGGACCGGTCGATGTCGAACTTCTCGATGGCGTCGATCAGCCCGAAGACCCCGGAGGAGACGAAGTCGGCCTGCTCCACATTGGGCGGCAGGCCGACGCTGACCCGGCCCGCCACGTACTTCACCAGAGGTGAGTAGTGCAGGATCAGCTGCTCCCGCAGCCGCTCGTCACCCGAGTCCTTGTACGAGCGCCACAGCACCTCCAGGGACGAGGGCGCGGTGGACCGCACGCTGCCGCGGGCAGCGGGGGGCACCGCAGCGCGGTCAGACCCTGAGGTGTGCTGGGGCATGCTTCGCCTTTGCCGGAGCCGGATTCCTTGGGAGCGTAGCGTGACGGAAGTGTCGCGGTGCGCGAAGAGTACGGGATCGCGCGGGGGCGCATGGGCGTCGCGACTCGCGCGGGCGACCCGGGACCGGCGCCTGGCGCTCGGTCCCGGCGACTGCCACCGGGAAGACCGCGTCTCTCATCGGTTTCACTCTTTCACCGGAACGCCCCAGGTCAACCACCGCCTCGCCGGGCGGCTCCGGTTTGCGTGCCTCCGTCGGGCCTTTGCCTGCTCAACTGCCATCCGTCGCCCTGCCGTTCGACGAACCCCAGAGAGTGAAGTTCGTACAGTCTGCCGATGACTTCATCGACGCTGATGCCGGAGGCAAGTGCCACCGCGTCGAGTTGGGCCGGACGCCCGGCGGGGAGCGCTTCGAGCACGCGGGAGGTGTCCGGGCCGAGCAGGTCCCGGGCGAACACCGGGCCGCGCCGCTCGGGAGCCAGCTCGCCCATGCCGCCCACCAGCTCGGCCACTTCCGCCGCGTCGGTGACCAGCACGGCCTCGCCCCGCAGCAGTTCGTGCACTCCGGCGGAGAGCGCGCTGGTGGCGGGTCCGGGGACGCCCATGGTGAACCGCCCGAGGTCCCGTGCCCGCCGGGCGGTGACCAGGGCGCCGCTGCGGTGGGCAGCCTCGACGACGACCGTGCCCCGGGTGAGGGCGGCGATGACCCGGTTGCGCAGGACGAACCGGCTCGGCGTCGGATGGCTGCCCGGCGGCAGTTCACCCAGGACCAGTCCCTGGCCCGCGATCCGGCCGAGGAGCCCGGCGTGTCCGCGGGGGTAGGCGACGTCCACCCCGCAGGCGAGCACCGCCACCGTCGCCCCGCCCGAGGCCAGCGCCCCGCGGTGGGCGGCGCCGTCGATCCCGTACGCCGCCCCGGAGACCACGACCCAGCCGCGCTCGGCGAGCCCGGCGGCCAGGCTCTGGGCCATGTGCGCCCCGTACGGGGTGCAGGCCCGGGCCCCGACGAGGGCGACCGAACGCAGCGCCCAGGTCCGCAGGTTGGGCAGGCCCCGCAGCCACAGCCCGACCGGGCGGGCGTCGCCGAGGTCGTCGAGCTGGGTCGGCCACTCCGGCGCCCTGGGCACGATGAACCGGACCCCGGCCTCGGCGGCCGCGGCCAGGTCCCGCCCGGGGTCGGCCCGCACCGCCCGTCTGCGGTATCCGGCGAGCCGGTCCGGGCCCACCCCTGACAGAACCCCCGGCTCCGCCTCGGGGCCGGTCAGCAGCCGTATCAGCTCCACGGCGCCGAACTCCCGCAGCCAGCGCCCGCCGTGCCCGTCGCCGGGCTCCAGCACCCGGGTCAGCGCCGCCCGCGCCAGCAGTTCCCTCTCCTGGGCCCGG
This sequence comes from Streptomyces sp. NBC_01408, assembly GCF_026340255.1. Classification (GTDB taxonomy): domain Bacteria; phylum Actinomycetota; class Actinomycetes; order Streptomycetales; family Streptomycetaceae; genus Streptomyces. The sequence continues at coordinate 785,697 of NZ_JAPEPJ010000003.1, forward strand.
TCCCCGCCCCCGCTCCCCCGGCAGTCCTCGCCCCGGCCCGACGGCTCCGGCCGGGACTCCGACAGCCGCTCCGGCCTGGAATCCGGCCGGGGTTCCGGCCGGGGTTCCGGCAGCGGCAGCTGCGTGGGATCCGGCAGGGGCAGCAGCGCGGGGTCCGGCTGCTCGGCCCCGGTCATGACCCGGCCCGCTCGACTGCCGGCGCCCCGCGGGAGATCCCGGTCCGCAGTTCCAGCGCCACGGCCACGTCCAGCGCATCGGGCCGGTCCCGCCCCCGCAGGTCCGCCACGGTCCATGCCACGCGCAGCACCCGGTCCAGCCCCCGGGCGGTGAGCAGCCCGCGCTCCAGGTCCCGCTCGGCCTGCGCCATGGCCCCCGGACCGGCGTGCCAGCGGGTGCGCAACTCCTGCCCGGGCACCTCCGAGTTGAGCCGCCAGGGAGTGTCGGCGAGCCGGGCCCCGGCCCGCTCCCTGGCCTCGCGGACCCGGTCGGCGACCAGCGCGGTGGATTCGCCCCGGCCGCCGTGCCCCAGCAGATCGGACCGGGTCACGGGCTCCACCACCACCCTCAGGTCCACCCGGTCGAGCAGCGGCCCGGACAGCCTCGCCTGATAGCGGCGGATCACCGCGGGCGGACACTCGCATCCGGCCCCGAGCAGCGTGTGCCGCCCGCACGGGCACGGATTGGCCGCGAGGACCATCAGGAACCGGGCCGGCAGCCGGACCACCCCGGCGGCACGGGCGATGACCACGTGTCCCGATTCGAGCGGCTGTCGCAGCGCGTCCAGTGCCCGGCTGTGGAACTCGGCGGCCTCGTCCAAGAAGAGCACCCCCCGGTGAGCCAGGGAGACGGCCCCCGGCCTGGGGATTCCGTTGCCGCCGCCCACCAGGGCCTGCATGGTCGCCGAATGGTGCGGTGCGCAGTAGGGCGGTCGGGTGACCAGCGGTTCGCCGGGCGGGAGGATTCCCGCGACCGAGTGGACGGCGGTGACCTCCACGGAGTCCCGCCGGGTGAGGTCGGGCAGCAGCCACGGCAGCCGTTCGGCCAGCATCGTCTTGCCGGCCCCCGGCGGCCCGCTCAGGAAGAGGTGGTGTCCGCCCGCGGCCGCCACTTCCAGGGCGCGGCGCGCGCCGTACTGACCGGCCACGTCGGCGAGGTCGGGCAGGTCCGCTCCGTCCCCCTGGCCGGACCGGGCGCCGGACAGCCCCGCTCCCAGGCCCGCACCTGGGAGGAGCAGGCCGGCCAGTATCGGGTCCGGGCGGCCGGGCGGGTCGGGCGGCTCCTCCTCGGGGACCACCCCGTCCGTCAGGACCGCGATCAGCTGGCGCAGACTGCGGACGCCGAGCACCGAGACGTCCGGCACGAGCATGGCCTCGGCGGCGCACTGCTGCGGCACCACCACCTGCCGGTACCCGGCCTCCGACGCGGCGAGCACCGCCGGGAGGATCCCCCGGACGGGCCGCACCCGGCCGTCGAGCCCCAGCTCCCCCACGAGCACGAGCTCGGCGATCGCGGCCGGGTCGACGACCTCGGCGGCGCCGAGCACGGCCGCCGCCACGGCCAGGTCGAAGCCGGCCCCGGATTTCGGTACGGAGGCCGGGCTGAGTCCGACCGTGAGCTTCTTCTGCGGCCAGGCCGCCCCCGAGTTCACCACGGCGGCCCGCACCCGGTCCCGGCTCTCGACCAGGGTCTTGTCGGGCAGCCCCACCAGGGTGAAGGCCGCCACCCCCGGTTCCAGGTCGGCCTGGACCTCCACGACCACTCCGTCGACGCCCGACAGGGCCACCGAACAGGCGCGTGCGAACCCCATCAGGCCACCCCCCTGACGTGTTCCACCACGGGCGCGCCGCGCCGGGGCAGGAGGACGCCGACGAGGTCGATGCGCACCCCGCCCCGGGGTGGTCCGCCGTGGTCGGCGAGCCAGCGCCCGGCGAGCCGGCGCAACCGCTCGGCCTTGCCGGGCCGTACGGCGGCCATCGGGTGCTCGAACGGTCCCTCCCGCCGGGTCTTGACCTCGCAGACGACGAGGGCGTCACCGTCCCGCGCGACGATGTCGATCTCACCGCTGCGGCAGCGCCAGTTCCGGGCGATCACGGTCATCCCGGCCTCGGTCAGCCGCCGGACCGCGAGCTCCTCGCCGTACCGCCCCAATGCCTGCTGTGCCACGCCCTTCGCGTTCATCCGGCACCACCTCCGGCACCGACGATCGCGCACCCCCGCCCACCCTGTGGATCTTGGTGGACAACCCCGCCGTTGTGGACAACCCCGTCACCCTCACGGGGTCGGACCTCAGCTGCCGGGCAGTTCGAGATCGCTCTTGTTGAGCTCCTCGATGTTCACGTCCTTGAAGGTCAGCACGCGGACCTGCTTCACGAAACGGGCCGGCCGGTACATGTCCCACACCCAGGCGTCGGCCATCGAGACCTCGAAGAAGACCTCCCCCTGGACCGAGTGCACCTGCATCTCGTAGTCGTTGGTGAGGTAGAAACGACGTTCGGTCTCGATCACGTACTTGAACAGCCCGACGACGTCGCGGTACTCCCGATAGAGCTTCAGCTCCATCTCGGTCTCGTACTTTTCGAGGTCCTCGGCACTCATGGCATGTTCCCCTTCAGCCGTGCGTCCCCCTATTGTGCGCCAGGCCCCTGCGCCCCTAAACGATTTCCGGGGCCAGGACCACCGGCGAACCCGGAGGGCCGTCGTCGAGCAGCGTCCGCAGCAGCTCGGCGAGTCTGGTCGGGTACACCGTCTCATGGGCCGCGAGAAGTTCCTCGGAGGTCCACCACCTGGCTCCGGTGACGCTGCGCCGCTCCAGTTCGGTGAGGCCGCTCATCTCGGTCGCCGTCTGGTCGGTACGGGCGAGGAAGTACCACTCGTCCTGTTCCCAGCGCCGCCCGTCGAAGGGGAACGAGCAGTACCGGCGCCACAGCACGGGCCCCAGTTCGACGTCTGTGATCCCCGTCTCCTCGGCGAGTTCCCGCAGGGCGGCCTGCTCCCTGCTCTCGCCGCCCTCCAGGCCGCCGCCGGGGGTGAACCACCAGTCGTCCGCCGGGTCCGCCGGCTCGAAGCCGTGCAGCAGCAGGATGCGGTCCGCGGGGTCCAGCAGGATCACCCGGGACACCATCCGCACCGTCGGCGGACCTCCGGGCCCGGGCACCGCCGCTTCGGCGGCCGCGTCAGCGGGCACCGGCCCGCTCCCGCCGCCTCCCGCGCCCGAGGACCCGTGCGAGCGGACCGTACGCGGCCCCCAGCACCACGAGGGCGGCCCCGGCCACCACCATCACCACCTGGAGGCGCAGCGGCCCCGGCTGCGAGGTTCCGCCGGGCAGGGCCGCGTAGGTCCCCGGCCGCTCCAGCATCCGCATGGACGGCCACGCCAGGGCGTCGACGCGGGCGCTGACGGCCGACCGGGAGACGGTCCCCTGCCCTGCCTCCTCGAGGTGCGCGCGGGAGTCCAGCGAGCCGCTCCGCTGGTCACCCAGCAGGAAGAGGTTGCCCTCGGGCACCGTCACCTCGAAGGGGGTCCCGGGCGCCGGGGGCTCCCCGGCCGGGGTGGGCAGGTCCGAGACCGGCCCGCGGGCGTCGATGTACGGCTCGTCCAGCGGTACGCCGTTCACCGTGAGCACGCTGCCCGCGCCGCTGCTCTTCACGGTGTCGCCGCCGATGCCGACGACCCGCTTGACCATGGGCGAATCGCTCCACATGGAATCAGTAAAGATGACCACGTCCCCGCGGCGCACCTCGTCACCGCCGATGCGCTGCGCCAGGACCCGGTCCCCGGGGCGCACGGTGGGCATCATCGAGTCGGTCGGCACCGTGTAGGGCTGGTAGAGGATCGCCGCCCACACGAAGCCACCGAGGAAGAGCGCGAAACCGATGGCCACGGCGATTCCCGACAGCACGTTGCCGAGACCGCCGTGGCCGTTCCTGCCACTGCGTATTTCTTGTGTCCCGCCCATTCCAGCGCCCCCACCTTCGGAGATCGTCGACCTGGGCGGCACCCTACCCGGCGGTACGCCCGCTGGTCAGCCTCCGCCGGCGCCACAGTACGACCGGCACCGCACCGGCGAGCCCCAGCGCGGCCGGGCCGAGACCGGCCGGTGCCAGCCCGGCGGCACCCAGGCCGAGGGCGGTCGCCGCGGCCTGGTTGCCGATGCCCGGCTGGTCGAAGGTGTCCGGGACAGGCAGGGTCGACCAGCGTGTGACCGGCCAGGCGACGACCACGGCCCGCCCGACGACCTTGTCGACCGGCACGAAGCCCTGGGTGGAGTCCTGCATGTGCCAGCGGGAGTCCTGGGAGTTCTGCCGGTGGTCGCCCATGACCCAGATCTTGCCCTTGGGCACGGTGATCGGGCCGAAGGGCATGTCGTCGCACGCGGTGTTGCCGGGGAAGATGTACGGCTCGTTCAACTCCTTGCCGTTGACGACGACCGGTCCCCCCTTCTTGCACTCGACCGTGTCCCCGCCGATGGCGATGGTCCGCTTGATCAGGTCCTTCTCGTCGGCGGACGGCATCAGGCCGATCTTGCTGAGGACCCTCTGCGCGAAGTTCGGGTCGGGGGTGGGCTCCCCGGACAGCCAGTTCGCGGGGTCGTGGAAGACGACGACCTCGCCCCGCTCGGGCTCGGAGCCGAACCACGGGGTCAGCTTGTCCACCAGCACCCGGTCCCCGCGCTGCAGGGTGTTCTGCATCGAGTCGGACGGGATGGAGAACGCCTGGACCAGGAAGGTCTTGATCAGCAGGGCCAGCAGCAGGGCGATGCCGACGAGGAGCGGAAGCTCCTTCCAGAAGGACCGGTGCGTTTGCGCATTGGCACCGCCGTCCTCCTCCTCGGCCTCGCGCTCGACGGCGTCGTCATCCGGCCGCTCCTCGCCCTCGTCGCGTCCGGACCGTGCGCCTACCGCCACATCCCCCACATCCACTCCTCAATCGAGATCGCCGCCCGTGCCGATCGGACACGGGCCCTCCCCTCCCTTAACGAGCGGGAGTTCCCTAAGGCGCGGGAGACCCAGGACACACTATGCGAACGGCGCGCCCGGACCGCGCCGACGCCGCCCGCGCGCCTCGTGCCGTACCGCGCGCCGCGGCTCGCGCCGTGCCTGGTCGGGCACCATGCGGAAGGTCTCGGGGGTCTCCAGACGGCGCCAGTGCCCGAACGGCCAGGCGATCACCACGGCCTCGCCCACGACGTCCTCCTCGTCGATCGTGCCCTCGAAGGCCTCGTCGAGGTGGTAGCGGGAGTCCGCCGAGTTCGCCCGGTGGTCACCCATGACGAAGAGCCGCCCGGCCGGCACCCGCACCTCGAAGCGGATCTCGGAGGGGGCGTTGCCCGGGTTCACGTACGGCTCATCGAGCGGCGCGCCGTTGACGGTCACGCGGCCCTTGGCGTCGCAGCACTTGACGGTGTCCCCGCCGACTCCGATGACCCGCTTGATCAGGTCCTGCTCGTCCGCCGAGGGCAGCAGGCCGATGAAGGTCAGCGCCTGCTTGACCTGCTTGACGCCGACCGGATCCGGAGCCGGACGGGCCGCCTCGCCCTGGAGCCAGCCTCCCGGGTCCTCGAACACGACGACGTCGCCCCGCTCGACCGGGGAGCCGAACCAGGGCGTCAGCTTGTCCACCAGGACGCGGTCGCCGATCCGGATGGTCTGCTCCATCGAGCCCGACGGGATGAAGAACGCCTGGACCAGGAAGGTCTTGAGGACCAGGGCAATGCACAGCGCCACGACCACCAGCAGCGGGACCTCGCCGGCCCGCCGGGTGCGGCGGCGCCGTCGTACCCGGCGCGCGGTACGCCGCCGCTCGGCCCGGCCGCCCTCCACCACCGGGACCTGCTCCGGCTCGGGCTCCGGATCCGGTTCCCTCGCCCCCCGCGGCCGACCCCGGCTACCCACGCCCGCCGCCGGCCGAACCCCAGCGCGAGACCGGCCAGCCGATCCAGTCGGCCCGCCCGATCACCTTCTCCACCGGCACCATCCCCCCGCCCGGTTCTCCCAGGTGGTCCCGGGAGTCCCGGGACTGGGAACGATGATCACCCATGACCCACAGGGTCCCAAGGGGCACGACGATACGGAAGGGCACCCTGGAGGGCGCGTCTCCGGGGTACAGGTACGGCTCGTCCAGCGGGACGCCGTTGACCTCGATCCGCCCGGCCGCGTCGCAGCAGACCACGTCGTCGCCGCCGACGCCCACGACCCGCTTCACGAAGTCGGTGTCGGACGGCTCCGCCAGCCCCAGCGCGGAGGCCGCGCCGCGCAGCGCGTCGCCGACCGGGCTGCCGCCGGCGGGCTCCCGTACGAAGGAGCCGCTGCCGTCGAACACGACGATGTCACCGCGGCGCGGCTGGTCGCCGAAACCGTACGCCAGCTTGTTGACCAGCACCCGGTCCCCGACCTGGAGCGCCGGCTCCATGGACCGGCTCGGGATCAGGAAGGGCTGCAGGACGAAGTTGCTGAGCAGCAGCAGGAAGACGGTGCAGAGCAAGCCGAGGACTCCGGCCCGCCGCAGGGTCAGCGGCCGCGGGGCCGGGCGGCGGAGGGAGAACGCAAAACGCGGCCGCCCCTCCCCCTTGTCGGGGGAAGAGTGGCCGCGCTGCGTGTGAGGTGCTTCGGTGTCCATCGGGGGCGAGCCTATCCGGCCACCCCCGGACCCCGGAGGAGACCTCAGTTGTCGCGCTTCTCCTTGATCTTCGCGGCCTTGCCGCGGAGCTCACGGAGGTAGTACAGCTTCGCACGGCGCACGTCACCGCGGGTGACGAGCTCGATCTTCTCGAAGATCGGGGAGTGCACCGGGAAGGTACGCTCCACGCCGACGCTGAAGGAGACCTTGCGGACCGTGAAGGTCTCGGAGACACCGGCGCCCTGGCGACGGATGACGACACCCTTGAACTGCTGGATACGGGAGCGGTTGCCCTCGATCACGCGGACGTGCACGTTGATCGTGTCACCCGGGCGGAAGGCCGGGACGTCCGAGCGGAGCGCGGCGGCGTTGACGCCATCGAGCAGGTGAGACATGTTCTTCGTCTGCTTTCTTCGCATGACGCCACAGGTCGCCAGTGCGGGTTTCCGTAGAGAATTCGGGAGCTGTGGAACCCGGCGGACGACGGTCCCCCTGTGGCAGGGGCGTCCGCGAGCACACAGCAGCCGCCTATTCTTCCACGGCCTGCGGCCTGAGCCAAAATCGGCCGTCCGGGGACGGCTTCCAGCCCAGGATGGAGAGGATCTCGCGGTCCTTCTTGTCGAAGGCCGAGGCATCGCAGCGCTCGATCAGGTCCGGGCGGTTGCGCGCGGTCCGGCGGAAGGCCTCGTCCCGGCGCCAGCGGGCGATCTTCCCGTGGTGGCCGCTGAGCAGCACCTCGGGGATGTCGCGACCGCGCCACAGCGGGGGCTTCGTGTAGACCGGGCCCTCCAGCAGGTTCGCCATCTCGCCGGGCGCGAAGGAGTCGTCGCGGTGCGATTCGGCGTTCCCCAGCACCCCGGGCAGCAGTCGGGCCACGGCCTCGGTGACGACCAGGACGGCCGCCTCGCCGCCCGCCAGCACGTAGTCGCCGATGGAGACCTCGTACACCGGCATCCGCGTGGCGTACTCGTCCATGACGCGGCGGTCGATGCCCTCGTACCGGGCCGGGGTGAAGATCAGCCACGGCCGCTCGGAGAGCTCGACCGCCAGTTCCTGGGTGAAGGGGCGGCCACTGGGCGTGGGCACGACCATGACCGGCCCGCGCGCGCCCGCCTCGTAGCCGTCGGCCAGCGCCGCGTCGAGGGCCTCGCCCCACGGCTCGGTCTTCATGACCATGCCGGGGCCGCCGCCGTACGGGGTGTCGTCGACCGTGTTGTGCCGGTCGTACGTCCAGTCACGCAGGTCGTGGACGTGTACGTCGAGCTGCCCGCGGGCACGGGCCTTGCCGACGAGGGAGACGTTCAGCGGCTCCAGGTACTCGGGGAAGATCGTGACGACGTCGAGACGCATCAGGCGTTGTCCCCGGCGTCCTCGTCACGGGTCGAGTCGATGACCGCGTCGCGCTCGTCGATCAGCCCGGGCGGCGGGGTGATGACGCAGCGCTGCTCCTCGAGGTCGATCTCGGCGACGATCTCCTCCACGAAGGGGATCATCACCTCGGAGCCGTCGGGCCGCTCGACGATGAAGAGGTCCTGCGAGGGCAGGTGGGAGATCTCAGTGATCCGGCCGATCTCGGTGCCGTCGGCGAGGACCACGTCCAGGTCCATCAGCTGGTGGTCGTAGTACTCGTCGGGCTCCTCGGGCAGCTCCGCCGGGTCCACCTCGGCGATCAGCAGGATGTTGCGCAACGCCTCGGCGCCGGTGCGGTCCTTGACGCCCGCGAAGCGGAGCATGAGCCTCCCGCTGTGCACCCGGCCGGTCTCGATGGTCAGCGGTCCCGCCGACGCGGGCTCGGTCTTCAGCACGGCGCCGGGGCTGAGCCGCAGTTCCGGCTCGTCGGTGCGCACCTCGACGGTGACCTCACCCTTGATGCCGTGGGCGCGGCCGATCCGCGCGACTACCAACTCCACTGTGTTCTCCCCATCTCGCGGCCGACCCGCCGCCGCTCTCGCGCGGAGGTGGTACCTCTCCGTCGTGGTTTCTCAGTCAATGGTTGCTCTGCCCGTGGGCGGAAACGACTCGGGCCGGGGTGGGCGACCAGCGCCCTCCCCGGCCCGTGCCGGTAATTCAACTTCTCAGCGGACCTGGTCCACGTCGACGAGGTCGACGCGGATCCCCCGGCCGCCGATGGCGCCCACGACGGTACGCAGAGCACGTGCGGTGCGGCCGTTGCGACCGATCACCTTGCCGAGGTCGTCGGGGTGGACCCGGACCTCGAGCACCTGCCCGCGGCGCAGGTTGCGCGAGGCGACCTGCACTTCGTCGGGGTTGTCCACAATGCCCTTCACGAGGTGCTCAAGAGCCTCCTCGAGCATGCTCAGGCCTCGGTCGACTCGGCGGCGGCCTCAGCCTCGTCCGCCTTCTTGTCGGCCTTCTTCGCCTTCTGCGTGATGGCCTCGCCCTTGGCGTCGCCACCCTCGAGGGCCTTGGCGAACTCGTCGAAGGTACGACGCTTGTCTTCCTTCGTCGCCGGCTGGAGCAGCGGCGCGGGGGCGGGAAGGCCCTTGTGGGCCTGCCAGTCACCGGTCAGCTTCAGGATGGCGAGCACAGCCTCGGTGGGCTGGGCGCCGACCGACAGCCAGTACTGCGCACGCTCGGCGTTGACCTCGATGCGCGACGGGTTGTAGGTCGGGTGGTAGATACCGATCTCTTCGATCGCGCGACCGTCCCGGCGGGTGCGGGCGTCGGCGACGACGATGCGGTAGTGCGGCTGGCGAATCTTGCCGAGGCGCTTGAGCTTGATCTTGACTGCCACTGGAGTGGTGTCTCCTGAACTTGACGTGGTTGGGCACATGAGATGCCACGTGGGGTTGCGGTACTCGGGTGCCCGATGGACGCGTCAGCCGGAGGAGAGAGGGGTCCTATGCGACTGTCGAGTACAGCTAGCCATTGTGCCATACGCCTGCGACGCGCTCAGCACGGGCAGGTCGGCCCGCACCCGCTCGCCCCGGCCCGCGGGCACGGCCCGCTCGCCCGCCGGCCGCGGCCGGTCGCGCCGGCAAGGGGGCGTCGGGGGACCGGGCGGTCAGGAGGCCGCCGCGATGGCCACCTCGGGGATGCGGAAGGGCTTCATGCAGCCCCCGCACACGATCGGCGCCTGGGCCAGCACGGAGGGGACCACCCGTACGTTGCGCCCGCAGTCGCAGACCGCCTTCACGCGTACGCCGCCGCCGGAGGAGCCGTGCCGGGCGGCCGGTCCGCGGAAGCTTCGCTTGGTGTCGGCGGCCGTCGCGGCCGTGTGCGCCTTCAGGGCGCGCTGGAGCCGCTCCATCGTGGGGCGGTAGCGCTTCTTCGCCTCGGGGTTGAGCGTGACCAGTGAGAAGCCGCTACTGGCGTGCGGCTCTTCGGAGTGGTCCAGCCCCATCTCTTCGGCGATCGCGAGGAATCTGCGGTTGTGGTAGCGGCCGGCGCGCGAGGTGTCGCGGACTCCGCGGGCGGCGGCGATGCCGTGGACTGCCTCGTGCAGCAGTCGCTCGAAGGAGAGCTCGGCGCCGCAGGCGGACGAGGACTCTCCGATCAGGGACTCGGGCGCGGCAAGGTCAGGCAGCTCGGAGTGGTACCGCTGAATATCGGCCCACGCCTGCGCCAGCTCTGCGGCGAGAACAGGTGGTGTCGTGCTCACGTCGTGACAACGAGCCGGGGTGCCCCGGTGTTCCGATTCCGGGCCATTCCAAATTTTTTGCACGTACCAGTCAGTTCAGTCTCATGCGTCCGGAGGAGGACGGGTGCGCCGATCTCAGGAGGAGTCGGTACGTAACGACGACCGGCAGGCATCAGCCCCGGCGTGCGGCTGCTGCCGCGCGCCGGGGCGTAGGAGCCGCTCAGTACGAGCGCGCGACGATCGCGAGGGTACCGGGGGCGTCGTCCGCCTCCGGAACCGACCCGTCCGCGGCGATCAGGCAGCGCACGGAGACGGCCTGCTCGGCCAGCTTCGCCTCGCCCTCGGGGCCCAGGTCCGCCCACGGGATCCGCGCCCAGCCACCGGCGACGGCGGCCTCGGCGGCCTCCTCGATGGTCGCCACGTCCGAGGTGCGGGCCTCACGGCGCTCGCGGGACTCGCGCAGCAGCTGCGCCTGGTCCTCGTCGAGCACCTTGGGCAGCAGGTCGGCGAGCGCGTCGATCTGCACCGGGGTCTTCCCGCCCGGGATCCGGCGGGCCAGCATCGCGGTGCCGGCCTCCAGGTCGCGGGGGCCGATCTCGATGCGGACCGGTACGCCCTTGAGCTCCCAGTCGACGGCGCGGCGGCCGAAGGGGGTGTCCACGCGGTCGTCGACCTGCACGCGCAGGCCGGCGGCCTTGAGCTGGGCGCCCAGCTCGCGGACCTTCGCCACGGCCTCGTCGCCCTTGATCGCCATGACGACGACCTGGACGTGCGCGAGGCGCGGCGGGACGCGCAGGCCGTTGTCGTCGCCGTGGGACATGATCAGGCCGCCGACCATGCGGGTCGAGACGCCCCACGAGGTCTGCCAGACGAGCTCCTGCTTGCCTTCCTTCGACAGGTACTGCGTGTTGAAGGCCTTGGCGAAGTTGGTGCCGAGCTCGTGGCTCGTACCCAGCTGGAGGGCCTTGCCGTCGCCCATCATGCCCTCAAGGGTGAGGGTGTTGATGGCGCCGGCGAAGCGCTCCTTGGCGGTCTTGCGGCCGAGCACGACGTCGATACCGAGGACGTTCGTCATGAAGTCGCCGTAGACGTCGCGGTGGATCCGGGCGGCGTACTCGCGTGCGTCCTCGTACGTGGCGTGGGCCGTGTGCCCCTCCTGCCACAGGAACTCGCTCGTACGGAGGAACACGCGCGGGCGCATCTCCCAGCGGACCACGTTGGCCCACTGGTTGATCAGCAGGGGCAGGTCGCGGTAGCTCTGGACCCACTTGGAGAAGTAGTCGTTGATGATCGTCTCGGAGGTGGGCCGGACGACGACCGGCTCTTCCAGCTCCTTGCCGCCGCCGTGCGTGACGACCGCGAGCTCGGGGGCGAAGCCCTCGACGTGCTCCGCTTCCTTCGTCAGGTACGACTGCGGGATGAACAGCGGGAAGTACGCGTTCTGGGCGCCCGCGTCCTTGATGCGCGCGTCCATCTCCTGCTGCATCCGCTCCCACAGGCCGTAGCCGTACGGCCGGATGACCATGGTGCCGCGCACCGGACCGTTGTCGGCCAGCTCGGCCTTGTTGATCAGATCCTGGTACCAGCGGGGGAAATCCTCCGCCTGCGGGGTGAGAACGGGTGCCTTTGCCATGGCGCGAATGGTACGGCGCCAGACGCGCCCAGCGTGAATCGAGCGTGAATCGGGTGGCGCGCTCCTCTGGACGCGGGGGCCAATGGGGAGTTCTCTGGCAACGGGGGCAAGGGGGCGACATGGAATCAGGAGCGCTCTTTCGATGACACCGACGCCGACGGCGACGCTCGTCGCCCGGGACTGGGCAGAGATCCAGGAACGGATGCTGGTACCGCTGTACGAAGCGGTCTACGACCGGCTGGAGGTCGGGCCGGGCGACCGGCTGCTCGGCCTCGACTGCGGGGCCGGGCTGCCCCTGCTGCTGGCGGCCGGGCGGGGAGCCGTGGCCACGGGTGTGGAGGCGGATCCGGCCCGGCGGGCCCTGGCCCGCGAACGGCTGCTGGAGGTGCTGGCGGCCCCGCCCGCCGCCGCTTGCCCCTACGACGCGCTGCTCGCGTTCGCCCCGGATCCCGCGGCCCTGACCACGGCCCTGCCCGCGGTCCGGCGCGGCGGCGCCGTGGTGCTGGCCGGCTGGGGTCCGGCGGAGCGCTGCACGGTGCCCGCGGTACTGGGCGGCGGGCCGGTCCCCCGGGACCTGGACGGGCTCGTGGAGCGGGCCGGTCTGCGGCCGGACGGGTCGGGGCGGGTCTTCTGCCCGTTCGGGTACGCGGACGTGGACAGCGCGGTGCGCGGGCTGCTGTCGACGGGGCTGTACTCCGGCGCGGGCGGCGGCTCCACCGGGGCCGCCGCGCCCTTCGGGATGGCGGACCCGGCGCTGGCGGAGAAGGAGCTGGCGGAGGCCCTCCACCCGTACGAACGGCCCGACGGCGCCGTGTGGCTGCCGAACATCTTCCGGTACGTGATCGCCCGGGTGCCGTAGGGGCGGCCGGCGCGCGGCCGGTCCACCCGCGCGGTCCGGGGGTAGACCGGCCGGTCTCGGCCGGGCGTCCCCAGGGCCCGTCAGGCGTCTCGGGCGCCTCAGGGCGCCTGGGACGTCTCGGGCGTCTCGGGCTCGTGGCCCTTGGTCAGGCGCGGGATCCCGGCGGCGGCGTAGGCGGCCGCCTCGTCGAGGGTCTCGGCGGCGAGGAGGGCCTCCGCCAGGGTGTCGAGCTGCGGGCGGTGCTCGCCCAGGAGCCGGCAGGCCTCCTCGTAGCACTCGTCCACGACGCGCCGCATCTCGTGGTCCACCGCGTCGAGGGTGGCGGGGGCCGCGGACAGGCCGTAGGGGCTCTGCGCGTCGGCCGGGATGGCGGTGAGGCGGCCGACGCGTTCGCTCATGCCCCAGCGGCCGACCATCCCGCGGGCGAGGGCGGTGACCTGTTCGAGGTCGCTCTCCGAGCCCGTGGTGATGACGTCGTAGACCACGTGCTCGGCCGCCATGCCGCCGAGCGCCCCGATGATGCGGCCGCGCAGGTACTGCTCCGTGTAGGCGTACCGGTCGGCGTCCGGGGTGGAGAGGGTGACGCCGAGCGCCCGGCCGCGCGGCACGATCGTGATCTTGCGGACCGGGTCGGCGCCGGGCTGGAGCATGCCCAGGAGGGCGTGCCCGCTCTCGTGGTACGCGGTACGGCGGCGCTCCTCCTCCGGCATGACCAGTGACCTCTCCGCACCCAGCTGGATCTTCTCCAGGGCGTCGGACAGGTCGGCGCGGGTGACTTCCCGCTGCCCTCGTCTGACGGCCAGCAGCGCGGCCTCGTTGGCCAGGTTGGCCAGTTCGGCGCCGGTCATGCCGGGGGTGCTGAGGGCCACCCGGGCCAGGTCCACGTCCTCGGCGAGCGGGATCTCGCGGGTGTGGATGCGCAGGATGGCCTCACGGCCGGCGCGGTCGGGCGGGGAGACGACCACCGTGCGGTCGAAGCGGCCCGGGCGGGTCAGTGCCGGGTCCAGGACGTCCGCCCGGTTGGTGGCGGCCAGGACGACCACGCCCTCGGAGCCGGTGAAGCCGTCCATCTCGGTGAGGATCTGGTTCAAGGTCTGTTCGCGCTCGTCGTGGCCGCCCATGCCCGCGCCCGCGCCGCGCGCCCGGCCGATGGTGTCGATCTCGTCGATGAAGATGATCGCGGGGGCCACCTTGCGCGCCTCGGTGAAGAGTTCGCGCACCCGGGAGGCGCCGACGCCGACGATCATCTCGATGAACTCGGAGGCCGAGGCGGAGAAGAAGGGCACCCCGGCCTCGCCCGCGACCGCCCGCGCGAGCAGGGTCTTGCCGGTGCCGGGCGGTCCGGACAGCAGGACGCCCCGGGGCATCCGGGCGCCCATGTTCCGGTACTGCTGGGGGTTCTTCAGGAAGTCGACGACGTCGTTGAGCTCGCCCTCGACCTCGTCGATGCCCGCCACGTCCTGGAAGGTGGTGCGCCGGGCGCCGGCCTCCAGCTCCACCGGCTTGGGCGGGGTCTTGCGGCCCAGCCCGCCCATGCCGCCCATGCCGCCCATGCGCCCGGCCATCCGGCGGGCGACGACCACCCACAGGAGGACCAGCAGCAGCATCGGGGCGAGGGAGAGCAGGAGGTTGGCCAGGAAGCTGCGCTGCACGACGACCGGGGAGGCCGTCACGTTCACGTTCTGCTTCGTGAGCTCGGCCCACAGGTTGTCGTCGGCGAAGGCCGGGCGCTGGGTGACGAACTTCCCGTACGTTCCCTTGTCCCCGTCGGGCAGCGGCTGTGCGGCCTTCAGCTGGCCCTGGATGGCGTCGCCCTTGGAGTAGATCTTCGAGACGTTGCCGCTCGTGACCTGCTTGCTGAACTCGGTGTAGGAGATGGTGGGCTCGTCGCCGTCGTTGAAGAAGGACAGCACCAGGTTGGCGATCAGGTAGACGATCAGCGCCGTGAGGATCAGCCCCCGCCAGCCTCCCGGCATCCGCCTCTTCGGCGCGGGGGCGGGCGGGGCCCCCTCGGAGCGCCAGGGCGTATCGGCCCGGTCGCGGGGCGGTACGGGGGTGGGACTGGGCACAGGCGCCTCCTTCAGCCGTCCTCCCGGCCGACCATAAGCGACAAACCCGATCATTGCCCCCGCAGAAACAGCTGGGCCCCGGCCGCGTGACACCACTGGTCACGTCCCCGGCCGGGGCCCCGCACTCGCGTACCCGAGTGCGTACTGCTTCAGGAACTTCCTACTTCATGAACTTCTTGAACTCGTCCGGGAGGTCGAAGTCCTGCCCCTGCTCCTGGCCGCCGGCCGGGAGACCGAAGGGGCTGCCGCCGGCCGCGGGCTCGACCGCCTGCGGGCCCTGCTCCCGGCGCGCCGCGGCTGCCGCCTCTTCTTCCTTGCGCTTCATCGGGTTGCCGCTCTTGCGCTTGCCCTTGGCCTGCTTGACCTGCTTCTTCTGCCGGCCGGGGCCGCCGCCCATCCCGGGGATGCCCGGCATCCCGGGCATGCCGCCGCCCTGGGCCATGCGGGACATCATCTTGCGGGCCTCGAAGAACCGCTCGACCAGCGACTTCACGGCGCTGACCTCGACGCCGGAACCCTTGGCGATACGGGCACGGCGGGAGCCGTTGATGAGGTGCGGGTCCTGGCGCTCGGCCGGGGTCATCGACTTGATGATCGCGGCGGTGCGGTCCACGTCGCGCTCGTCGATGTTGTTGATCTGGTCCTTGATCTGCCCCATGCCGGGAAGCATGCCGAGCAGCTTGGAGATGGAGCCCATCTTGCGGACCTGCTCCATCTGGGCCAGGAAGTCGTCGAGCGTGAACTCCTTGGGGCCCTTGGCGAGCTTGGCCGCCATCTTCTCGGCCTCGGCCTGCGAGAAGGTCTTCTCCGCCTGCTCGATGAGGGTGAGCATGTCACCCATGTCGAGGATCCGGCCCGCCATGCGGTCCGGGTGGAAGGCGTCGAACTCGTCGAGCTTCTCGCCGTTCGAGGCGAAGATGATCTGCTTGCCGGTGACGTGCGCGATGGAGAGCGCGGCGCCGCCTCGGGCGTCGCCGTCGAGCTTGGAGAGCACGACGCCGTCGAAGCCGACGCCGTCGCGGAAGGCCTCGGCGGTGTTGACCGCGTCCTGGCCGATCATCGCGTCGACGACGAAGAGGATCTCGTCGGGGCTGACGGCGTCGCGGATGTCCGCGGCCTGCTGCATCAGCTCCTGGTCGATGCCGAGGCGGCCGGCGGTGTCGACGATCACGATGTCGAACTGCTTGGTGCGTGCGTACTCGACGGAGTCCTTCGCGACCTGGACCGGGTCGCCGACGCCGTTGCCGGGCTGGGGCGCGTAGACCGCGACGCCCGCGCGCTCGCCGACGACGGAGAGCTGGTTCACGGCGTTGGGGCGCTGGAGGTCGCACGCCACGAGGAGCGGGGCGTGGCCCTGCCCCTTCAGCCAGAGGCCGAGCTTTCCGGCGAGGGTGGTCTTACCGGCACCCTGGAGACCCGCGAGCATGATCACGGTGGGCGCGGTCTTGGCGAAGCGCAGCCGCCGGGTCTCGCCGCCGAGGATCGTGACGAGCTCGTCGTTGACGATCTTGAGGACCTGCTGGCCCGGGTTCAGGGCCTTGCTGACCTCTTCACCGCGCGCGCGTTCCTTGACGTTCGCGATGAAGGAGCGGACGACCGGAAGGGCGACGTCGGCCTCGAGGAGGGCGATACGGATTTCCCGGGCCGCTGCGTCGATGTCAGCCTCGGACAGCCGGCCTTTGCCGCGCAGGCCCTTGAAGGTATTCGCCAAGCGGTCGGAGAGCGTATCGAACACGGTGGTCGCGATTCCTCGGGTCGGGGGCGTGGTGGTCGTCCCCCAGGGTATCGGGCCGCGCCACCGGCGAGGCCCTGCGGGCGGCTTTCCCCACCCCGCCCCTTCCCGTTTCCCGGGGCTCCGCCCCGGACCCCGCCCCTCAAACGCCGGGGAGGCTGGATTTCGCCCCCGCGGGGCTGGATGGCGCGGAGCGCCATTTCAGCCCCGCCGGCGATTGAGGCGCGGGGTCCGGGGCAGAGCCCCGGCAAGGGCGCCGCAGGCTAGGACAGAGCGGCCTGCACAGCGGCGGCCAGGGCGGCGGCCTCCCGCACGGGCAGGGGTTTGCCGTCCGCGTCGACCACGTAGAGCGAGTCCACCGCGTTGGCGCCCAGCGTCGACACATGCGCGCTCCGCACCCGCACCCCGGCCGATTCAAGGGCCCGCCCGATCCGGTGGAGCAGCCCCACCGCGTCCGGGGCGCGCACCTCCAGGACGGTGGCCAGCGAGGAGACGTCCGGGACCACCGTGACCCGGGGCGGCGGGGGGACCACCCCGCGGCGGCGCGGATAGGCGGCCTCGCGGTCCGCCAGCCTCGCCGGGATGTCCAGCGAGCCGTCCAGCGCGCGGACCAGGTCGGTGCGCAGCCGGGCCGCCTCGGGCAGCGAGCCGTACTCCGCCGCCACCCGCCAGCGGAGCACCAGGACCTCGCCGAGCTGGTCGGGGAGCTCCAGGGAGCGCAGCTCCGCCGCCCGTACGGTGAGCCGGTGCAGGGCGAGCACCCCGGCCGCCGCCGGGAGGACCCCGGGCTGGTCCGGGACGGCCAGGACCAGTTCCACCCCGACCGCGTCCTCCTCCTGGCGGGCGTGCAGGGCCAGGACCGGCTCACGGGTGCGCAGGGCCTCCACCGCCAGGCGTTCCTGTTCCGTCGTGGGGATCTCCAGTTCGGTGGCCGCCGGGGCCGCGCCCCGCAGGACGGCGGCGACCCGCGCGACGAGGTCCTCGACCAGGGACGCCCGCCAGGCGCTCCATGCCGCCGGGCCGGTGGCCAGGGCGTCCGCCTCCGTCAGGGCGTGCAGTATTTCCAGCGTGCCGATGGATCCCACGGCCTCGGCGACGGAGCGGACCGTCGCGGGGTCGTCCAGGTCGCGCCGGGTCGCGGTGTCGATCAGCAGCAGGTGGTGGCGTACGAGGGTCCCGAGCACGGCGACGTCCTGTGCGCCGAAGCCCACCCGGGCGGCGACGTCACGCGCGATCGTCTCGCCGGCCACCGAGTGGTCCCCCGGCCAGCCCTTGCCGATGTCGTGCAGGAGCGCGGACATCAGCAGCAGGTCGGGGCGGCCGACCCGGCGGGTGAGGGCCGCGGCCCGTACCGCCGTCTCGATCAGGTGCCGGTCCACCGTCCAGGTGTGGACGGGGTTGCGCTGCGGGCGGCACCGCACCCGTTCCCAGTCGGGCAGCAGCCGAGTGATCAGGCCCTCGGCCTCCAGGGCCTCCCACACGCCGACCGTGGGCTCCCCCGCGCCCAGCAGCGTCAGCAGCTGTTCGCGTGCCTCGGCCGGCCAGGGCACCGGCAGTGGCTTGGCCTGCGCCGCGAGCCTGCGCAGGGCGTGCAGCGACACGGGCAGGCCCGCCTGCGCGGCGGCCGCGCCGAGCCGCAGGGCCAGCACCGGATCGCGCTCCGGCCGTGCGGCCAGCGCCAGTACGGCCTCGCCGTCGGACTCCACGACCCCCTCGGCCAGCGGCGCCCGTTCCACCGCCGGGGCGCCCCGGGTACCGAGGAGTCCGCGCAGTCTCGGCCGGGCCGCGCGGGCCCGCAGCACCCGCCCGACCTCCCGCCAGGTCACGTCACCGGCGTACGCGACGACCCGCGCGGCCTCGTACACCTCGCGCAGCAGGGCGTCCGCGTCGAGCAGTCCCAGGTGCGCCGCGACCTGGTCCTGTTCCTGGAGGGCGAGCCGGTCGGTGGCGCGGCCGGTCACCAGGTGCAGGGCGTCCCGCGCGTCCAGCAGCCGCCGCCGGGCTTCGGCCAGCCCCTCGCGCGGGGCGTCGGCCAGCCAGGACGCGGCCACGGCCCGCAGCGCGGTGGCGTCCCGGAGCCCGCCGCGGGCCTCCTTGAGGTCGGGTTCCAGCAGGAAGCGGAGCTCCCCGGCCCGCTCGGCCCGCTCCCGGCACAGGGAGTGCAGCTGCGGGAGCCGCTTCGCGGCCTGGTTGCGCCAGTCGGCCAGTACCGAGGTGCGCAGGCCGGCGAGCAGGCCGGCGTCCCCGGCGACGGCCCGCGCGTCCAGCAGTCCGAGGTGCACCTTGAGGTCCTCGGCGGCGGTCTTGCGGGCCTCGCCCGGGGTCCGCACGGAGTGGTCCAGGGCCAGGCCGAGGTCCCAGACGGGGTACCAGAGCCGGTCGGCCAGGGCGCTCAGGGCCCGCGGCTCCGCCTTGCCGTCGTGCAGCAGCACCAGGTCGAGGTCGCTGCGCGGGGAGAGTTCGGCCCTGCCGTAGCCGCCTACGGCCACCAGGGCGGCGCCCTGCACGCCGGTTTCCCGTACGGCGCTCCTGAACAGCGCGTTCAGCCAGTCGTCGGTCAGTCCGGCCAGGGCGGAACGCCGCGAAGGCCCGGACCGCGACTCCTCCTGGAGGAGTCGCAGCCGGGCCGCGGCGTAACCGCTGGGTCCCGAGTCGGACGGATCGTTGGAATCGTCCGCCGTGGTCTCTTCGACGCTCGTCACCCAGGAACTCCCTCAGCCTAGAGCGCGTCAGCGCCGCGCTCGCCGGTGCGGACCCGGACCACCGAGTCCACGGGGACACTCCACACCTTGCCGTCGCCGATCTTGCCGGTGCTGGCGACGCGCACGATGAGCTCGATCAGCTCATTGGCTTCGGCGTCGTCGACGAGCACCTCGACACGGATCTTCGGGACGAGGTCCACCTGGTACTCGGCGCCGCGGTAGACCTCGGTGTGGCCGCGCTGGCGGCCGTAGCCGCTGGCCTCGGAGACGGTGAGTCCCTGGACTCCGAAGGCCTGGAGGGCTTCCTTGATCTCGTCCAGCTTGTGCGGCTTGACGATCGCGGTGATCAGCTTCATGCGTCTACCTTCTTGCTCGCTGCGGCGGAGGGGACGGGTGCGGCGGTGCTCCGCGAGGAGGCCCCGCCGCCGGCTCCGCTGAAGTCGTAGGCGGTCTCGGCGTGTTCGACCTGGTCGATGCCGGCGACCTCGTCGTCCTCGCTGACCCGCATGCCGATCGTCTTGTCGAGGAGGAAGGCGAGCAGCGCCGACGCCACGAGAGAGTAGGCGAGGACGGAGAAGACTCCGACGGCCTGCTTGCCGAGCTGTTCCAGTCCGCCGCCGTAGAAGAGGCCGGCCACGTCGGACTGGACTCCGCCGGTGGCGAAGAGGCCCACCAGCAGGGAGCCGGCGACGCCGCCGACGAGGTGGACGCCGACCACGTCGAGGGAGTCGTCGAAGCCGAACTTGTACTTGAGGCCCACGGCCATGGCGCACAGCACACCGGCGATGACGCCGACCGCGATGGCGCCGAGCGGGCTGACCGCACCGCCGGCGGGGGTGATGGCGACGAGGCCGGCGACCGCGCCGGAGGCGGCGCCGAGGGTGGTGAAGGAGCCGTGGCGCAGCTTCTCGTACGCGAGCCAGGCGAGCATGGCGGCGGCGGTGGCGACCTGGGTGTTGACGAACATGACCGCGCCGACGCCGTCGTCGTTGCCGAGCCAGGAGCCCGCGTTGAAGCCGAACCAGCCGAACCAGAGGAGACCGGCGCCGAGCATCACCAGGGGGAGGCTGTGCGGGCGCATCGGGTCCTTCTTGAAGCCGACGCGCTTGCCGATGACCAGGATCACGCCGAGGGCGGCGGCGCCGGCGTTGATGTGGACGGCCGTGCCGCCCGCGAAGTCGATCACGCCCAGCTCGAAGAGCCAGCCGCCGGCGCCCCAGACCCAGTGGGCGACGGGGAAGTAGACGACGGTGACCCACAGGGCGGTGAACAGGGCCCACGCGCCGAACTTCACGCGGTCGGCCAGGGCGCCGCTGATCAGGGCGGGGGTGATGACGGCGAACATCAGCTGGAAGACGGCGAAGACGTAGACCGGGATGGTGTAGCCGTCCCAGAGCTCGGTGATCCCGATGCCGCTGAGGCCTACGTAGTCGGAGTTCCAGCCGATGAGGGAGCCGGAGTCGGTGCCGAAGGCGAGGCTGAAGCCGTAGAGGACCCACAGGATCGTGACGATCCCGAGGCTGATGAAGCTCATCATCAGCATGTTGAGGCTGCTCTTGACGCGGACCATGCCTCCGTAGAAGAAGGCAAGTCCCGGGGTCATCAGCATGACCAGGGCGGAGCAGATGAGCATGAACCCGGTGTTCGCGGCAGACAGCGTCGGGGCGTCTGCCGCGAGGGTCGTGATGGCTGATGCCATCGGCGTCTCCTCGTCGTCGGTACGTTCGCGTGCGGGCGAGCGTGAAAACCTGAGCGGCGTTAAGGGGTCCGGCCGGGCTGGGGGAGCTGGCCGGTTAATGACCCCGAGATTCGCGCAGGCCGGTTTCCGGCGGCACCGCTCGGTGTTTCGTACCGATGACGAAGCGGTCGGTGGTGTTACGGCGCCATGAACGACCGCAACCACCAATTGAGCAACCACGACGGCGAGCAGCCACCTCCGCGAGAGCGGCGGCGGTTCAGCCGCAAAGCACAGAGCCGGCCGCGGCAGTACCCGGATGTCCTGGCTGGGGGGAGCCTGATCGGGCTTCACGGGGTGACTGCCGCGGCCGGGGCCTTGGGGCGGCCGCGCGGGCCGTCAGACGGCCTCCGCGGCTTCGGGGAGCCGGGAGGCGAGGTGGTCGGTGAGCCGGACCACCTCGGCGACGTGACCGTACTCACGGGCGGCGGCGTCGACGGTCTTGCGAAGCCGGGTGTTCACCCGTTCGGACCGCACCTTTCCCGCCACGTCGAGGGCCTGGCCGACGAGGACGGCGGCCTGCTCGGGCTCGCGCTGGAGCAGGTGCACGGTGGCCATGCCGATGAGGTTGAGGGCGTAGGAGCGCTGGTGCTCGTCGTCCTTCCCGAAGAGTTCGACGGCCCGCTCCATGACGGGTTCGGCCAGGGAGGCGTACATGGGGCTGCGCCCGGCGACGTACGCCAGGTCGCGGTACGAGTGGGAGTTCTCGCCGTTCAGCTCGGCCTCGGAGAAGAAGCGGATCCAGTCGGGTTCGGGCTCGCCGAAGCCGACGTCGCCGAAGGTGTCCTCGGCCATCCGCACGGCCCGCTTGCACCGGCTGGGCTGGCCCATGTTGGCGTAGGCGCGGGCCTCCATCGCATACAGCATGGCCTGGGTGCGGGGGCCGGCGCAGTCGCGGCTGCCGTACTGCGCGAGGTGGACCAGTTCCAGGGCGTCCTCGGGACGGCCCAGGTGGATCATCTGGCGGCTCATGCCGGAGAGGATGTACGAGCCCAGCGGCTTGTCCCCGGCCTCCTTCGCGGCGTGCAGGGCGAGGACGAAGTACTTCTGCGCGGTGGGGTGCAGGCCGATGTCGTAGCTCATCCAGCCGGCCAGTTCGGCGAGCTCCGCGGCGACCTTGAAGAGCCGCCGCATGACCGGGGCCGGGTGGTTCTCCTGGAGCAGGTCGGTGACCTCGTGCAGCTGGCCCACGACGGCCTTGCGGCGCAGCCCGCCCCCGCACTGGGCGTCCCACTGGCGGAACATCACGGTGGTGGCGTCGAGGAGGTCGAGTTCCGGTTCGGAGAGCCGGGGCGGCCGGTGGCCGCCGAGTGCGCCCGCCGGCCCCGCCTGCCGTGGTCCCGGGTCGGCGGCCGGGACCGGGACGAGCCAGCGCTGCATGGGCTCGATGAGGGCGGGGCCGGCGGAGAGGGCGAGCGAGGTCCCGAGGAAGCCGCGGCGGGCCAGCATCAGGTCGCTGCGGGAGAACTCGCCGAGCAGTTCGACGGTCTGCGGGCCGGCCCAGGGCAGGTCGACGCCGGAGACGGAGGGGGTCTGGTGGGCGGTGCGCAGGCCCAGCTGCTCGATGGCGACGACCGAGCCGAAGCGTTCGGAGAAGAGCTCGGAGAGGATGCGCGGGACGGGCTCGCGGGGCTGCTCCCCGTCGAGCCAGCGCCGGACCCGGGAGGTGTCCGTGCTGATGTGGTGGGCGCCCATCTGGCGGGCCCGGCGGTTGACCTGGCGGGCGAGTTCGCCTTTGGACCAACCGCTGCGGACGAACCAAGAGGTCAGTGACACGTTCCGGTCAACTGATTCCTCGCTCGTTCCGCTTGCGCCGCTGCCGCTCACTGGAACGCCCCCATCCGCTCAGCCTCTTCACACGAAACCCTGGCTGGGACGACAAGCGCCGCCACGGACCTTCACAAGTCCTTCACTGATTGCCACCGGCATACCCACGGTCGGGCCCGCCTTCGGGGTTTCGTACACCGAAAGTAATCCTACGATCACCCCTTCGGCGAGGCCGACTCCACAATCGCCACCATTCGCCACCCCTTCGAATGAACTAGCCACCGGCCAGGCACGATTCACTTGACACCAAGGTGAAACGGATCGGATGGACTGGAGTGCGCCCGGGGCGTGCGCGGCGAGGAGTGCGCCGGGCAGCACCGGAAGCCACCCCGCGGGGGAGCTCCGGCAGCCGGTCCCGCCGACGTCGTAACCACCGGCGCGTCCGACCCGTTGGAGGGGGCATGGGCATGGGCTTCACGATCGGCGGCAGCCGCGGCACCAGGGAGTTCCGTTCCGGCGTCCGGCGTCGCGGCCGGACCTCGGAATGCACGGCGGTGGCGGAGTACACGGGGCTGTGGGGCTGGGACGCGGTGCCCGGCGCCCGCGCCGCGGCGCCCGCCCGAGACTGCTCCTGCGGGGACCCGGGGTGCACCGCCCCCGGAGCGCACCCCCTGGCCTTCGCCCCCACGGTCCGGGCCGGAGCCCCCCTGGGCGAGGTCACCGAGGTCTGGGGCGAGTACCCGGGTGCGGCGGTCCTGCTGCCCGCGGGCCGCTCCTTCGACGTCATCGAGGTCTCCGAGGAGGCCGGGCGGCGAGCCCTGGTCCGGCTGGAGCGGATGGGCCTTCCGCTGGGCCCGGTCATCGGGACCCCGGACGGCCGGGCGCAGTTCTTCGTGGCCCCGGGTGCGGCGGCCGAGCTGCCGCAGCTGCTGTACCGGATGGGCTGGGACGACGCCGACCTCGACCTGCGGGCCCTGGGCCACGGGGCGTTCGTGACGGCCCCGCCGTCCGACCGGGCGGGGCTCGGCCCGGTCTGCTGGCTGCGCCCGCCCGCGCTGGACTCCGCCGGGGGCCCGCCCCAGGCCCGGCTGCTGCTGGGCACCCTCGCCTATCTGTGCCACCGCTTCCGCCGCTGACCGGTGCCCGTATGCGCCGGTGCCCGTATGTGCCGGTGCCCCCCGTTCCGGTCGGAACGGGGGGCACCGGCACATACGGGGCGGTCCTGGCTCAGTCGCCGATCAGGGCGTCCACGAAGGCCTCCGGCTCGAAGGGGGCCAGGTCGTCCGGGCCCTCCCCGAGTCCGACGAGCTTGACCGGGACGCCCAGCGCACGCTGGACGGCGACGACGATGCCGCCCTTGGCGGTGCCGTCGAGCTTGGTCAGCACGATGCCGGTGATGTCCACGACCTCGGCGAAGACGCGGGCCTGGGTCAGCCCGTTCTGCCCGGTGGTGGCGTCCAGGACCAGCAGGACCTCGTCCAGCGGGCCGTGCTTCTCCACGACGCGCTTGACCTTGCCGAGCTCGTCCATCAGGCCGGTCTTGGTGTGCAGTCGGCCGGCGGTGTCGATGAGCACCACGTCGGCGCCCTCGGCGATGCCCTCCTTGACCGCGTCGTAGGCGATCGAGGCCGGGTCGCCGCCCTCGGGGCCGCGCACGGTGCGGGCTCCGACGCGCTCGCCCCAGGTCTGGAGCTGGTCGGCGGCGGCGGCGCGGAAGGTGTCGGCCGCGCCGAGCACCACGCTGCGGCCGTCGGCGACGAGCACCCGGGCCAGCTTGCCGGTGGTGGTGGTCTTGCCGGTGCCGTTCACGCCGACGACCATCACGACGGCGGGGGTGTCCACGCCGCTCTCGGTCTTCACGGCGCGGTCGAAGTCGGTGCCGACCAGGGTCAGCAGCTCCTCCTTCAGCAGGGCGCGCAGGTCCGCGGGGGTGCGGGTGCCGAGCACCTTGACCCGCTCGCGGAGCCGGTCGACCAGTTCCTGGGTCGGGACGACACCGACGTCGGCGATGAGGAGGGTCTCCTCGATCTCCTCCCAGGTGTCCTCGTCGAGGTGCTCGCGGGAGAGCAGGGTGAGCAGCCCCTTGCCGAGGGAGTTCTGCGACCGGGCGAGGCGGGCGCGCAGCCGGACCAGACGGCCGGCGGTGGGCTCGGGCACCTCGATCACGGGCGCGGGCGGAGCCTCCACGACCGGGTCCTCGACGGCGGCCGGCGTCGCGAGGGCGGCCTCCGCGTCGGGGAGGGCCACCTCCTCGATCGTGCGGCGCGGCTCTTCGGCCGTCGGTGCGGCGTCCTCCCCCACCTGGGGTTCGGCGGGCGGGGCAGTGATGGTCGGCGTGCTCGACGGCGCCGGGGGCGGCAGCTGCTTCTTCTTGCGGCTGCTGACCACGAGGCCGCTGATCGCGCCGACCGCGACCAGGGCGATGACTACGACAAGGATGAGGATTTCCATAGCCCATCCAGTATGCGTGACCTGACCGACGGCCCTTCGATTCCCAGGCGGGGCTGCGCGCCTCCGCGGGCCGGGCCGGCCCGGCCCGTCGCTCGGCCGCGTGTCGCGGCCCCTGCGGTGGGCCGCGACAGCCCCCGGCTCATGAGTCAGCGCACAGGGGCCGAAGCCTCTATTTGAGGTTTTAACGGCACATCTACGATGATGGGCGACTACCCTCCCCCGCCCCCCTACGGAGTACGCATGCCTGCCGAGCCCGCCGACGCCGCGATAGCAGCCCCGGCCGCGAGCACCGCCGAGAGCCCCGTCGAGAGCTCCGTCGAGACCAGGGGCCTGGAGCCCGTCCCGGACGGCGAGCGCACCGGCCGGGTCCGCGAGCTCGTACCCACCTGGGTCGCCGCCAACATCAGCGTGCTCCTGCTGACCATGGGCGCCGGGCTGGTGATCTTCAACAAGCTCAACATCTGGCAGGTGCTCGTCGTGGCGGTCGCCGCGCCGGTCGTCTCGTACGGGATCGTCGGTCTGATCTCGATCGCGGGCAAGCGCGGCGGGGCCCCCGGCATGGCGCTCTCGCGGGCGGTGTTCGGCCAGCGCGGCAACCTCTTCCCGGGTGCGCTGATCTGGGTGGCCCGCTGGGGCTGGGAGACCATCAACGCGGTCAGCGGCGCCTACGCCGTCCTGACCGTCCTCGACCTGCTCTTCGGCATCAAGAGCAACACCACCCTCATCGTCATCACCCTTCTCTTCTTCGTGGGCTGCACCTTCGTGGTCTCGGGCCTCGGTATCAACGCCCTGCGCGTCTGCTCGAAGTGGTCGACGTACCTCTTCGGCGCGTTCAGCGTGCTCGTCCTCGGGTACCTGGTCGCCACCACGGACTGGTCCGCCGTCTTCGGCAAGCCGGCCGGCTCCACGGCGATGATGATCGCGGGCATCGGCACGATCGCCGCCGGCGGCATCAGCTGGGTGCCCTCCGGCCCCGACTTCACCCGCTACCTGCCGCGCACCGCCTCCTCCAAGGGCCTGGTCGGCGCGACGATCGGCGGCGCCGGGGTCGTCGTCCTGCCGATGGTCCTGATGGGCGCGGTCATGGCCGTCGGCACCCCGGACCTGGCCACCGCCCAGGACCCGGTCTCCTTCATCGGTGAGCTGCTCCCGACGTGGATCGCGGTCCCGTACCTGCTCGTCGCGCTCGTCGGCATGCTGCTGATCAACTCGATGTCCATGTACTCGGCCGGCTTCACCGCGCAGACCCTCGGCATCAAGGTCCCGCGCGCCTGGGCGGTCAGCGTCAACGCCGTCATCAGCCTGGTCTTCGGCTTCCTGCTGATGGTGGTCGCGACCAGCTTCTTCGGTTCCTTCATCTCCTTCCTGACCCTGCTGGCCGTGGCCTTCTCCGCGTGGATCGGCGTCTTCGGCGTGGACATGCTGCGCCGGACGTCCTACGACGGTCCCGCGCTGCTGGACACCACGCGGACCAGTGCCTACTGGTACCGGGGCGGCTACGCCTGGCAGGCGATGACCGCGTGGGCCCTCGCCCTGGTGGTGGGCCTGCTGTTCACCTCGGTGGACTGGTTCAGCGGGCCGCTGGCCACCACGTGGATCGGGGAGAACGGCCTCGGCTGGGTGGCCGGCATCGTGACCTCGGGCGTGCTGTACGCCGTACTGCCGCGCACGGCGGCCCCGGCCGCGCCCGTGGAGGCGGCGGAGCCCGAGCTCGCGGGAACCCTGTCCAACTGACGCCACGTCAGCTAACGTCCCCCTTCGCCCGCCCACCACATCCGGCGAAGGGGGACTTCTCCATGCCCATCACCGTGGCCCGGTTCAATCTCGTCGACCCGAACGGCACCCCCGAGTCCCTCTCCGCCCGCTACAAGGCGGCGCTGGAGATGGCCCGGTACGCGGACGACCGCGGGATCGACACCGTCCAGACCGAGGAGCACCACGGCACCCCCAACAACTGGCTGCCCTCGCCCTTCGCCTTCGCGGGCGCCGTCTTCGGCGCCACCCGCCGCATCGCGGTCACCGTCTCGGCCATCATCGGCCCGCTGTACGACCCGCTGAAGGTGGCCGAGGACATCGCCGTCCTGGACCTGCTCAGCGGGGGCCGCCTGGTCACGGTCGCGGGCATCGGCTACCGGCCCGAGGAGTACGAGCAGCACGGCGTGGAGTGGGGCCGGCGCGGCAGGCTCCAGGACGAGCTGCTGGAGACCCTGCTGAAGGCGTGGACCGGTGAGCCCTTCGCCTTCCGCGGCCGCACCGTACGGGTCACCCCGCGGCCCCTCACCCGGCCGCACCCGATGCTGCTGGTCGGCGGCAGCTCCGAGGCGGCGGCGCGGCGCGCGGCCCGGCTGGGGCTGCCGTTCTTCCCCAGCGCGCACCTGCCGGAGCTGGAGGCGTACTACCGGGCGAGGCTGGCGGAGTACGGCACGGAGGGCTTCTGCATGATGCCCGCGGCCGAGACCCCGCTGCTGCACATCGCCGAGGATCCGGACCAGGTGTGGGCGGAGTACGGCGAGCATTTCCTCCACGAGGCGGGCATGTACTCGTCCTGGCAGTCCAAGGACATCCGCAGCGCCGTACGGTCGGCCGCGCGCTCGGTGGCGGAGCTGCGGGCGGAGGGCGTGTACCGCGTGCTCACCCCGGACGAGGCGGTCGCGTACGCCCGGGGCGCGGGCGAGGCGGGGAACCTGGTGCTGCACCCGCTGTGCGGCGGCATGCCGGTGGACGAGGGCTGGCGCAGCCTGCACCTGCTGTGCGAACAGGTACTGCCCCGGCTCAAGGACTGAGCCGGGGCAGTATCGAGGAGAAGGGGTGTTGGCGGGGGTGGTTACCCCATCTCCTCCAGCGCCTTGCCCTTGGTCTCCGGCACCCACTTGAGGATGAAGGGGATCGAGAGCAGGGCGAAGACGGTGTAGATGACGTACGCGCCGGACAGGCTCCAGTCCGACAGGGTCGGGAACGACACGGTGATGACCCAGTTGGCGATCCACTGGGCCGAGGCGGCGACGCCGAGGGCCGCGGCCCGGATGCGGTTCGGGAACATCTCGCCGAGCAGCACCCAGACCACGACGCCCCAGGACAGGGCGAAGAACAGCACGAAGGCGTGGGCGGCGATCAGCGCGACCGTGCCCTGGGTGCTGGGGATCGAGATGGTGCCGCCGATCTCCTCCTTGAAGGAGAACGCCCACGCACAGAGGCCAAGGGAGACGGCCATGCCCGCCGAGCCGATGAGGGCGAGCGGCTTGCGGCCGATCCGGTCGACGAAGACCATCGCGATCACCGTGCCGATGATGTTGATGATCGACGTGGTGAACGAGTAGAGGAACGAGCTGGTCGGGTCGATGCCGACGGACTGCCACAGCGAGGAGCTGTAGTAGAAGATCACGTTGATGCCGACGAGCTGCTGGAAGACGGAGAGGCCGATGCCGATCCAGACGATGGGCAGGAAGCCGAAGCCGCCGCCCAGCAGGTCCTTGAAGGTGGACTTGTGCTCGGAGTGCATCGCGTGCTCGATCTCGGCGGCGCGCGCGTCGATGTCGATCTTCGAGCCCTCGACCTCGCGCAGCACCTGCTTGGCCTGCTCGGTGCGGCCGACGGAGATCAGGTAGCGGGGGGACTCAGGGATGACGAAGGACATCAACCCGTAGATCACGGCCGGGATGACCATGATGCCGAGCATCCACTGCCAGGCCTCCAGGCCGGCGATCTCGCCGCGCTGGTCACCGTCGGCGAGGTTCAGCAGGCCCCAGTTGACGAGCTGGGAGACGGCGATGCCGGTGACGATGGCGGCCTGCTGGAAGGAGGCGAGGCGGCCGCGGTAGGCGGCCGGGGACACCTCGGCGATGTAGGCGGGACCGATGACGGAGGCCATGCCGATGCCGAAGCCGCCGATGACGCGCCACATGGCCAGGTCCCACAGTGCGAACGGAAGGGCGGAGCCGATGGCGCTCGCGGTGAAGAGGACGGCGGCGATCTGCATGCAGCGGATCCGGCCGATCCGGTCGGCGATGCGGCCGGCCACGGCGGCACCGATGGCGCATCCGATCAGCGCGGCGGCGATCACCTGGGCGAGCGCCGCGGACCCGACCTCGAACCGTTCACGGATGGCTACGACCGCGCCGTTGATGACTGAGCTGTCGTAGCCGAAGAGGAAGCCGCCCATCGCCGCGGCCGCGGCGATGAAGACGACGTGCCCGAGATGGTCGGGGCGGGCCGCCCGGCCACCGCCTGACGCGGGTGCGTTCGCTGTGCTGGTCAAGGTGCGCTCCTGGGCCCGGCGCCGACGGCGGGCGGGTGGGGGTCCGTCTGTGCTCGTGTTGCCTGATCGTGCTGCTTGTTCGTGTTCCTCCAGTGGCGCACAGCAAACTGTGCGCCACCACCTGAAGGTCAGACGCGGCACAGGAGAGCTTATGACTTCACTTTCTGAAGTCAATAGGGGGTGAAGAATGCATTAAGCCTGGGAAGGCTCACGCCATACGTTCACTTCCTGAAGGAGAGGGTCAGCGCAGCCGCTGGCTGATGACCTTGGACACCCCGTCGCCCTGCATGGAGACGCCGTAGAGCGCGTCGGCGACCTCCATCGTCCGCTTCTGGTGCGTGATGACGATCAGCTGCGAGCTCTCCTGGAGCTCCTCCATGATCCGGATCAGCCGCTGCAGGTTGGTGTCGTCGAGCGCGGCCTCCACCTCGTCCATCACGTAGAACGGGCTGGGCCGCGCCTTGAAGATGGACACCAGCAGGGCCACGGCGGTCAGCGAACGCTCGCCGCCGGACAGCAGCGACAGCCGTTTGACCTTCTTGCCGGGCGGCCGCGCCTCCACGTCCACGCCGGTGGCGAGCATGTTGTCGGGATCGGTCAGGACCAGCCGGCCCTCACCGCCGGGGAACAGCCGCGAGAACACCCCCTCGAACTCCCGGGCCGTGTCCCGGTAGGCCTCGGTGAAGACCTGCTCGACACGCGCGTCGACCTCCTTCACCACTTGAAGCAGGTCGGCCCGGGTCTTGCGCAGGTCCTCCAACTGCTCGCTGAGGAACTGGTGGCGCTCCTCCAGCGCCGCGAACTCCTCCAGCGCGAGCGGGTTCACCTTGCCGAGCTGCTGGTAGGCGCGCTCGGCCGCCTTGAGCCGCTTCTCCTGCTGGGCGCGGACGAAGGGGCCCGGCAGGTTCCGCGGATGCTCCGGATCCTCGGGCAGGCTCTCGCCCTCGGCGGGCGGGGACGGCGGCACCGGCTGGTCGGGCCCGTACTCGGCGACGAGACCCGTCGCCTCCACGCCGAACTCCTCCAGCGCCCTGGCCTCCACCTGCTCGATGCGCAGCCGCTTCTCGGCCCCCAGCACCTCGCCGCGGTGGACGGAGTCGGTGAGCTTGTCGAGCTCGCCCAGCAGTTCACGCCCGCGGTTCCTGGCCTCGCCGAGCTCCCGCTCGCGCAGGCCCTTGGCGTACTCCGCCGCGGTCCGCTCCTCGCCGGCCCTGCGCAGCGAGACCTCCACGTGCGCGAGGAGCTGCCGGGCCCCGTCGGCGACCGCGCCGGCCACCTCCGCCTCGTGCCGCAGCCGGGCCCGGCGCCGCTCGGCGCGGGTCCGGGCCTCGCGCTCCGCCCGCGCCGCGCGGTCGAGCGAATCCGCCCTCCCGACCAGCGCCTTGACCCGCTCCTCGTGCGTCCTGAGCTGGAGGCGGGCCTCCATCTCGGTCTGGCGGGCATTGGCCCCGTCGGCAGCGAGCCGGTCCCGCCTGGAGGCGTCCGGCTCCTCCTCCCCTCCATCCGCGAGCAGGGACCTCTCCTCGGCCGTGGCCAGCTGCTCCGCGCACTCCTCCACGTCCATCAGCGCCTGCTCCAGCGCATCCTGGGCCTTGGCCGCGGCCGTGACGCTGCGCTCGGCCTCGCCCCAGGCCCCCTTGGCCTGGCCGGCGAGCCGCCCGAGCTGCTGCGCGACCCCGGCCCGGGCCCGCTCCCCGGCCCGCCGCCGCTCGCCGAGCTCCTCGACCAGGGCTGCCGCGTCCCGTCCGCGCCCCTGCGCCGACTCCAGGGCCTCGGCCAGCTCCCGGCACTCCCCGTCCAGCCGGGCCAGCTCCCCCGACGCCTCGTCCACGGCGGCCTGCACCTCGATCAGGCTCGGCACCCCGGCGGAGCCGCCGTGCGCGAGGTGCGCCCCGAGGACGTCGCCCTCCACGGTCACCGCCACCGCGTCGGGCCGCTCCGCGACGAGCGCCTCGGCCTCGTCGAGCGTCCCGACCACGAAGTGGTCCCGCAGTACCCACGCCACGGCCCGCCGCACCTCGGCGTCCCCGCCGACCAGCCCTTCGGCGGGCACGCCGGGTCCGCCGGTGGCTCCGCCCGCGGGTCCGCTGCTGGGGCTCCGCCCCGGGCCCCGCGCCTCAAACGCCGACGGGGCTGGATGGTGCCCGGCGAGGCCGGGATGGCCGGAGGGCAATTCCAGCCTCGCCGGCGCTTGAGGCGCGGGGCCCGGGGCAGAGCCGCCACGCGGCGGAGCCGCATATTCGGTACGTCGGGAAGGGGCGGGGTGGGGGAAAGCTCCCCCGGCCTCGGCCGAAGCCTGGCCGGGCACGGCCGCGTCCGCAGCCGCCGCAACACCCGGGCTCTGCCCCGGCAGGCCGCCCGGGCCGGAGACCGGAGCATGACCCGGCAGGCCACCCGGGCCGGAGACCGGGGCATGACCCTGCGGGGGCCGGGCCTGCGAGGCCGGGCCCTGCCCTGGAACCCCGGCCCCGCCCCCGGCCGAAGCCTGGCTCGGGACGGCGGACGCCCCCGGGGCCCGCCCCGGAAGCACGGACCCGGCCGGGGCGATCAGGAGCGTGGCACGGCCCGCGTCCGCCGAGCGGAGGTGGCGGATCGCGGCAGCGGCGTCCGCCGGGGACGACACCGCCAGCGCATCCGCCGCCGAGCCCAGCGCCGCCGCCACCGCGACCTCGTACCCCGGGGTCACCGACAGCCGCTCCGCCGCCGGACCCAGCAGCCCCGCCAGCTGTTCCCGCGCCGCGAGCAGCGCCCCCGTGCCGTCCTTGCGCCGCAGCCCGAGCGCCAGCGCGTCGCGCCGTGCCGATACCGCCGCCCGCGACCGCTCGGCGGCCGTCACCGCATCCCGGGCCGCGGCCAGCGCGGCCTCCGCCGCCGCCAGTTCGGCGCGGGCCGCCTCGTACTCCCCCGTCGCCGCCGCGTCCCCGTCCAGCTCCCCGACCTCGGCCGCGAGGACCTCGTACTCCTCCTGCGCCGCGGCCGCCCGGGCCTCGGCCTCGTCGCGCGCCGCGACCAGCCGGTCGATCTCGGCCTGCGCCGCGGCCGCCCGGGACCGGGCGGCGCCGAGGCGGCCCGTCAGCCGGGCCAGCGCCTCGCGCCGGTCGGCGACGGCCCGCGCCGCGTCCCGCAGCCGCCGTTCCTCCTCGGCCAGCTCCCGTTCCAGTTCGGCCCGGTGGGCCGCGGTGTCCTCCAGGGCGTACGAGGCCGCCTCCAGGGCCGCCGTCAGCTCCGCCTCCTGCTCGCGGATCCGGGCGGCCTCCTTCTCCAGGTCCTCGGGATCGCGGCCCCGCCGCTCCTCCTCCACCGGAGCCGAGGCGCTCTTGACCCGCGCGTCCGCCAAGGACGCGGTCCCCCGTACCCGTTCGGCGAGCTGCGAGAGCTCGTACCAGGTCTGCTGGGCGAGCCGCAGCCGCGGCGCGAGTTCCCGTACCGCCTCCTCGAGCTCCGCCTCGCGCCGCTGCGCGCCCGCGAGCTGTGCCTCGGCGGCCTCCTTGCGTTCCTTGAGCGCCGCCTCGTCCGCGATCTCCGCGTCGAGCGCGCCCCGCAGCGACACCAGGTCGTCGGCGAGCAGCCGCAGCCGCGCGTCGCGCAGGTCAGCCTGGATCACCGCCGCCCGCCGGGCCACGGCCGCCTGCCGTCCCAGGGGCTTCAGCTGGCGCCGCAGCTCGTCGCCGAGGTCCTGCACGCGCGCGAGGTTGGCCTGCATCGCGTCCAGCTTGCGCAGCGCCTTCTCCTTGCGCTTGCGGTGCTTGAGCACCCCGGCCGCTTCCTCGATGAAGGCGCGGCGCCCCATGGGATCGGCGTGCAGTACGGAGTCCAGCTGGCCCTGGCCGACGATGACGTGCATCTCGCGGCCGATGCCGGAGTCGGAGAGCAGCTCCTGGATGTCGAGCAGGCGGCAGGTGTCACCGTTGATCTGGTACTCGCTGCTGCCGCCGCGGAACATGATCCGGGTGATGGTGACTTCGGCGTAGTCGATGGGCAGCGCGCCGTCGGAGTTGTCGATCGTCAACGAGACCTCGGCGCGGCCGAGCGGCGGCCGGCCGGTGGTCCCGGCGAAGATGACGTCCTCCATCTTGCCGCCGCGCAGGGACTTGGCGCCCTGTTCGCCCATGACCCAGGACAGCGCGTCCACCACGTTGGACTTGCCGGAGCCGTTCGGGCCCACGACACAGGTGATGCCGGGCTCGAAGCGCAGGGTGGTGGCGGAAGCAAACGATTTGAAGCCACGCAGGGTCAGGGACTTGAGGTGCACGCCGCCGGACTCTACCTTTCGCGTTCGGTTTCACCCATGAAGGTGCAGGGCACGACTGACGTCGAAAGGAGGAGACGCCCACCTGGCCCATTACTCCGGCAGGTGGCCCCGCCCGGGCAGGGCAGCCCGCGGCGACAGGAAGAGGCGAAAGAAAGAAGGGACGCCGGAGCGTCCCTTGCAGATCATCGGGGCTGGATGTGAGCGACGAATGAGCGCGGATCAGGTGAGCGCAGGCTCCGCCTGGGGTACGTCGATGTCGATGCTGTCCAGCAGCGAGTCTCCGTGCTGAGCGGCGGCCGCGTTCAGCGCGTCATTTTCGGACTGAATCCGTACGAGCTCGGACTCAAGGTCCTGGACGCGCTGCTGAAGCCGTCGCATCTCGGCGAGGAGTCGCGGATCGGAACCGCCGACGTAACCGAGAAGCGCCTTTGCCATGATGGATGGTCCTCCACACTGAGTGACCGACCGTAGCGGTGTGGGTCGTGAGGGAATCGCACCCGCGGATGTCCGGCAGCGACTGTCAGTCACTGCGCTTACTACTGCCAACACTGCCAAACAGCTCAGGTGCGCGGGGCTTCCAGCGTCTCACCAAAAAGTTTGACGGTCAACACGATCACGCCCCGTATCGGCGGGCGTCCCGGCCCGCGCAGGGGGCGTGGAGATCATCCTCATCTCCGAGCCTTCCACGGATCGCCGGCCCCGGCAACGCGTCGGCGGAGAATGCGCAGATCCGGCTGGGTGCGGACCGCCACGAGGTGTGATCAGTACATGATCAGCCGATCGCTCATCTGATCGCGAACCCGTCGTAGCCACCACGCGGTGTGCCCCAGATCTCTGTCACCCCGTCGACCCGCCCGGGCGTGTCGGCGGAGCGCAGCCAGTCGAGCAGCCGGTGGCAATTCTCACGTTGACCTTCGGCCACCACCTGCACTCGCCCGTCGTCGAGGTTGAGTGCGAAGCCGACGACCCCGCCGACCTCCAGGGCGTTCTCCCTGGTGAACCATCGGAAGCCCACTCCCTGTACACGGCCGCGCACCCAGGCGGTCAGACGGACATCTTCATTCATGCGTGAACGCTAACTGGGCAAACACTTTCGGGCCTCATCGCCCCCCGGCGCCATGGCGTACAGTCGCGCTCCAATGAGCTCACCCATTTGGGTGAGTTAAGGATGATCTTGCACGGAAGGTACGACGCCGATGGGACGCCACCGACTCCCCGCCCCGCCGCGCCCCGGCGGCAAGCGCACCACCGTCGTGCGCAACAGCCTGCTGGGCGTCGCGGTGGCAGTGGCCCTCGGGACCGCGGCCGTGACCACTGGCATGGTGCCGGTCGGCGGTGCCTTCCCCTACGTCGGCGTCAGCTCTACGGACATCTCCGCCGATCCGCAGGCCAAGGCCAAGGCCTCGCCGAGCCCCGCCACCACGGTGCACCAGCAGGGCGGCCTCGCCAGCCTGTCCGGGCGCACCGCCGACGGGCAGAGCCCCTCCGCTTCCGGCACCCCGTCGGCCCCGCCCGCACAGTCGGCCTCGCCGTCGGCCTCCCCCTCGGCCCCGCCGAGTCCGTCCGCCCCGCCCTCGCCGAGCGCCTCGCCCGCCGCCCCGCCGACCCCTTCCGCCAAGGCTCCGCAGAAGCCCAAGGCCCCGGCTCCCTCGAAGCCGGCCGCCCCCAAGCCCTCCGCTCCCGCCCCCGCACCCTCGACGCCGGCGCCCGCACCGACGCCCTCCGCTCCCGCGGACGGACACTCCGCCGAGGAAGCCGCCGTGGTGACCCTGGTGAACCAGGAGCGCGCGATGGCCGGGTGCGGTCCGGTACGGGCCAACCCGCCGCTGGCGGCGCTGGCCGGAGCCTTCAGCAAGGACATGGCCACCCGCGGGTTCTTCAGCCACACCGACCCCGACGGCAACAGCCCCTGGGACCGCGCCGCCAAGGCGGGCCTCTCGGGCCTGGGCGGCGAGAACATCGCCCGCGGACAGGGTGACGCCGAGTCCGTGATGAAGTCCTGGATGAACAGCCCGGGCCACAAGGCGAACATCCTCAACTGCGAGTTCCGCACCCTGGGCGTCGGCGCCCACTTCGCCGACGGCGGCCCTTGGTGGACCCAGGACTTCGGCCTCTAGACGAAGCAGGTCCGAAGCGGTGTCGTCCGCTCAGGCGGCGACGGCGGACAGGGCCGCGCGGCCCGCGATCACGACGCGGGCGTGTTCGGCGACGCGGCGGCCCAGGTGCTCGGCGGTCGCGATGTCGGCCTTGTGGACGGCGTCCGGGCCCTCGTCGGAGTTGGACTGCGCGGCCGCGCCGGCGAAGACGCCCAGGCGGTTGAGGTCGTTCTCGGAGGCGGTGCTGGAGTTCCAGCCCGGCTTCAGGCCCAGGTTGACCCAGCTCATGCCGTGCTGCGCGGCGAGGATCTGGAAGAACTGCAGGGTGTGCAGCTTGTCGCCGCTCTTGGAGGCGGAGTTGGTGAAGCCGGCGGCGACCTTGTCCTGCCACACGTCGCCGAACCAGCGCTTCGAGGTGGCCTCGGCGAAGACGTGGAAGGCGCCCGAGGCGGTGCCCATGTAGGTCGGGGAGCCGAAGACGATCGCGTCGGACGCGTCGAGCAGCTCCCACTGCGCGTCGTCGATCTCGTCGACCTTGATCAGGTGCACCGTGGCACCGGTCTCGGCGGCGCCGGCGCGGACGGCCTCGGCGACGACGGCCGTGTGGCCGTATCCGGAGTGGTAGGCGATCGAGACGACGGGGGCCTGCGTGGCTGCGGACATGACTGTTCTCCCTCGGGGTGTTCGTACGGCGTCGCGGTGCGACAAGAGAAAGAAAAGCACTAACTTTTAGAAAGCGCAACCTACGAGTTAGCGCTACCTCGGAGTACGCTTCCCTTCATGGAGACCCCCGCCCGCACCGAAGCCGATGCGACCGAACTACCGTTCGATGTTTTCGCGCGCAGCTGCCCCTCCCGGGAGACCCTGGAACACGTCACCGGCCGCTGGGGCAGCCTCACCGTGGGCGCGCTGCGCGAAGGCCCGTGCCGCTTCAACGAGTTGCGGCGCCGGGTGGAGGGCGTCAGCGAGAAGATGCTCTCGCAGACCCTGCACGCCCTGGAGCGGGACGGCATCGTCAACCGCGAGGCACAGCCGACGAACCCGCCCCGCGTGGACTACGAACTGACCCCGCTCGGTGTCGAGGTCGCGGACCGGTTGCTCTCGCTCATCCACTGCCTGGAGGGGAGCATGCCGCAGGTGCTGAGCGCCCGGCAGGCCTACGACACGACGCGCGGCGGCCTCTGACAGCGCGGGCAGAAGTAGCTCGACCGGTTCATCCACGGCCGGCGCCGCATGGGCGTCCCGCAGCGTCGGCAGGGCTCGTCCTCGCGTCCGTAGGCGTCGAGCGAGCGGTCGAAGTAGCCCGACTCCCCGTTCACATTGACGTAGAGGCTGTCGAAACTGGTCCCGCCGACGGCCAGAGCCGCGTTCATGACGTCCCGGACGTGGCCGAGGAGTTCCGCGCTCCGGGGGCGCGTCAGGGTGGCGGTGGGGCGCTCGTAGTGCAGCCTGGCCCGCCACAGGGCCTCGTCGGCATAGATGTTGCCGACCCCGCTGATCAGGGACTGGTCCAGCAGCGCCCGCTTGACGGTGGTCCGCTTGGCGCGCAGCGCGAGGTGGTAGGCGACCTCGTCGAACAGCGGGTCCAGGGGGTCCCGCGCGATGTGCGCGATGACGTCGGGCACCCCGTCGGGCGTGTTCTCGTGCAGCGAGAGCCCTCCGAAGGTGCGCTGGTCGACGAAGCGCAGCTCGGTCCCGGCGGAGTCGTCGAAGCGCACCCGGATCCGCAGGTGCTTCTCGTCCGGGGCGCCCTCCGGCTGCACGAGCAGCTGTCCGCTCATCCCCAGGTGCCCGAGCACGGACAGACCGCCGCCCTCCAGGGGAAGCCACAGGTACTTCCCCCGCCGCCGCGGCACACCGATGGTCTGCCCGCCGAGCCGCGCCGCGAAATCGGCCCCGCCACCCGGATGGCGCCGCACGGCCCGCGGATGCAGCACCTCGACGGCCTCGACGGTCCGCCCGGCCACCCACCGCTCCAGCCCCCGCCGCACCACTTCGACTTCGGGCAGCTCGGGCACGGGGTTCCTCCGGACGGGTGCGGGCATCACGCTCCGGCGAGCGTACCGGAGCCCGGAAACGGGTCCGCCCGCCCCTGTCGAGACAGGGGCGGGCGGGGGGATCCCGAAGGAAGGGTCAGGCGTTGGGCGCCGGGTCGACGGGCGTCGGCGCCCCGCCGTCCTCCGCCCCGGCCGGAGCCGGGACCTCGGCCGGAGCGGCGGCGGCCGCGGCTGCTGCCGCGATCCGCTCGTCCGCCGCGGCACGGATTCCGCGCCAGGCGGACTCCGCAGCCTGCTGTTCCGCTTCCTTCTTGCTGCGGCCGGTGCCGGTGCCGTACGAGACACCACCGACGCGAGCAGCAGCTGTGAAGGTCTTCTCGTGGTCCGGGCCGGTCTCGGTGACCAGATATTCCGGTACGCCAAGACCTTCGGCCGCCGTGAGCTCCTGGAGACTGGTCTTCCAGTCCAGGCCGGCCCCGAGGTTGGAGGACTTCTCGATGAGCGGGTCGAAGAGCCGGTGAACCAGCTCCGAGGCCGCGTCGAGGCCCTGGTCGAGGTAGACCGCGCCGATCACCGCTTCAAGGGTGTCGGCGAGGATGGAGGCCTTGTCCCGGCCACCCGTGCCCTCTTCGCCCCGGCCGAGCCGGATGAAGGAGCCGAGTTCGAGGCCGCGCCCGACCTCCGCCAGCGCGCGCGAGTTGACCACCGCGGCCCGAAGCTTGGCCAGCTGGCCTTCGGGGAGATCCGGGTGGGTCGTGTACAGCGTGTCCGTGACCACCAGGCCCAGCACGGAGTCCCCGAGGAACTCCAGCCGTTCGTTGGTGGGCAGACCGCCGTTCTCGTACGCGTACGAGCGGTGGGTCAGAGCACGCACCAGAAGGGCGGACTCGAGTCGATACCCGAGCCGCCCTTCCAGAAGCGTGTGGGACGAGGCCGCGTTGTTACTGTCTGCCTGCTTCTCAGCGTTGGACAGCTCAGACATTGCGCCTCTCACCAGCCGCTCAGACCTCGAGGACCTGGCGCTTGTTGTAGGTGCCGCAGCTCGGGCACGCAATGTGCTGGAGCTTCGGCTCCTGGCAACGCTCGCACGAAACCAGGGTGGGGACCGCAGCCTTCCACTGCGACCGGCGGTGGCGCGTGTTGCTGCGCGACATCTTCCGCTTCGGAACAGCCACGGCTACTTCTCCTGCTTCTCGGCGGCGCCCTGAACTCCGTCAGAGGCAGTGCCGCTCATGTTGTCCTTCTCGTCGTCCTGATCGGTCACGACGAGTCCCTGCAATGCCGCCCAACGGATGTCGACGGCGTCATGGTGGTGTTCCGGGTCGTCGTTCAGGCTGAGCCCGCAATCGGGGCACAGTCCGAGACAGTCCTCCCGGCACACCGGCTGCAGCGGCAGTGCGAGCACCACCACGTCGCGCAGCACGGGTTCGAGGTCGAACAAACCGTCCTCGAGGAAGAGCGTGTCCTCGTCGTCCTCGGCGTCGTCGGCCGGTTCCGCCTTGGAGCGGCTCCGGTCGTCGGCGTCAGGGTACGAGAACATCTCCTGGAAGTCCGCCTTGAGCTCGCGCTCGACGGCCTCCAGACACCTTACGCACTCCCCAACGGCCGATGCACGGGCGGTGCCTGTGACAAGCACCCCTTCCATGACCGACTCCATGCGGAGGCTGAGCTTCAGCGGGGCGCCCTCCGGCACTCCGATGACTCCGGCGAGACCGAGGTCCGCCGGCGCCGCGATCTCACGGGACAGCCGCTGCATGGCACCAGGACGCCGACCCAGCTCGTGCGTGTCGAACACGAGGGGGTTGCGGTGGTCGAGGCGGGTATTCAGGGCCGTTCCTGCTTTCACAGATCGCTGAAGATCAAATACGCTAAGGATGCCGCCGTTAAAGAGTGGCCTCTTATGGGCAGCATGGATCGCGGTGCATACGCGCGACCGAAGAGCCAGGATACCCGGAGCCGCGCTCTGCGCCCAATCCGGTGCTAGCGACCCTGTTCGTACTCACGCAGCTGGTCCAGATTGATCATGCTCGTGTCGAAGAAGCTGGTCTCGTCGAGCGCCGGCTGCTGCTGGGCGTGCGGCTGCTGGCCGTGCGACTGCTGGCCGTGCTGCTGCTGCGCGTGCTGCTGCTGCCCGTGCTGCTGGTAGCCCCCGTAGGGATCCGGCTGCGCATCGTAGTGCGCGGCGTAAGCCGCTCCGGTGGAGCCGCCGCTTGCGGCGGAATACGGGTCGGGCTGCTGCTGGTATCCGGCATAGGGGTCCTGGTGGCCCTGGTAGGCGTAGCCGTCCTGCTGCTGCGGCTGCCCCGCGTAGTGCGCGGCGTACCCCGCTCCGGTGGAGCCGGCCCCCGCACCGGAGTACGTGTCGTACACGGGCTCGGACTGCGCCGGGACCGGCGCCTGCGCCCCGGCCGGACCGGGATCCGCCAGCCCCGCCAGGAAGTCGGCGTCGCTCGTCGAGCGCGAGGACTGCCCCGCCGCCGCGTCCTGGGCGGCCATGTGCACGCCGAGGTCGTCGGAGGGGACCCGGCCCAGCAGCTTCTGGCGGCCCCGCCCGACGGCCTCCAGGGTCTTGGAGAGCACCGCCTCGAAGGTCGCCAGCTTGGTGTCCACGTAGGCGTCCGCCTGCTCCCGCTGGGTCTGCGGGTCGTGGCTGCGCTCGGGCGCGTCCGCGTCGTCGGCGTCCCCGTACGGCGGGTAACCCTGCCCGTCCGGGCCCGGGCCACGGCCCAGCAGCTTCTCCCGGCCGCGGTCCACGGAGCCGATCGTCTTGGTCAGCACGACCTCGAAGTTCGCGAGCTTGCTGTCGACGTAGTCGTCGGCCTCGGCACGGATCTCCTCGGCCTCCCGCCGGGCGTCGTCCAGGATCCGGTCCGCCTCGGCCTGGGAGCGCCGCGCGACCTCCGTGTCGGAGATCAGCGAGCCCCGCTGGCTGTGCGCGGACTCGATGATCCGGTCCGCCTCCCGGCGGGCCTCCTCGACCAGCTGCTCGCGGCCGCCGATGAGCTCCTGAGCCTGCGCGAGCGAGCCGGGGAGCGCCTGGCGGACCTCTTCGAGCTGGGCGAGCAG
Organism: Streptomyces sp. NBC_01408; assembly: GCF_026340255.1. Lineage (GTDB taxonomy): Bacteria > Actinomycetota > Actinomycetes > Streptomycetales > Streptomycetaceae > Streptomyces. The sequence continues at coordinate 826,528 of NZ_JAPEPJ010000003.1, forward strand.
CTCGGCGCGGTTGATCACGCAGGAGGCCGACATGGGCATGGACCGGGCGCTGCCGACGGCCGCGACGATCTCGTCGAGCTTCTTCTGCACGTCCATGGGGGCTCGCACTCTCTCGGCCTCAGGCGGTTCCTGAGACGGACGGGACGACTGTAAGGCCACCGGGAGGGCCCCCGACACTGACTGACGGCCCGTCAGGCGGTCAGCGGTTGCGCAATCGTTCCATCAGCGCCGCGTGCACGTGCGCGGGCAGCAGGTGGGCGACGTCGCCGCCCCAGGTCGCGACCTCCTTGACCAGTGAGGAGGACAGGAAGCTGTAGGTGGGGATGGTCGGGACGAACAGCGTCTCGACGCCCGACAGCCCCATGTTCATCTGGGCCATCTGGAGCTCGTAGTCGAAGTCGCTGACCGCGCGCAGGCCCTTGACGATGGCCGGGATGTCCCGCTGCTTGCAGAAGTCGACGAGCAGGCCGTGGAAGGACTCGACCTGGATGTTGCCGTAGTCGGCGGTCGCCTCGCGGATCAGCTCGATCCGCTCCTCGACGGTGAACAGGCTCTGCTTCGACTTGTTGATCATCACGGCGACGTGCACGACGTCGTACAGCCTGGAGGCGCGTCCGATGATGTCGAGGTGTCCGTTGTGGATGGGATCGAAGGACCCCGGACAGACGGCGCGGCGCAACTGAACTCCCTCGTTCATGAGTCTTCGCTGGTGAAAGCGGCGCGGCCGTACCAAAGGGTGCCCTCGCCGTACTTCCTCGACCGGAGCGGCTCGAACCCTTCCGGCCACGGGAAGGCGCCGCTCCTGGTGCTGCGCTCCACGGTGACGAGCGCATCGCCGGTGAGCCAGCCATTGGACCGGAGTGTGAGGAGGATCTCCCGAAGATCGTCGTGCGTGACGGCGTACGGCGGGTCCAGGAAGACGATGTCGTACGGGTCCCCGCCCGCCCGGGCCGCCACGAGCTGCTCCGCCTTGCCGGGCCGGAACTCGGCGCCGGGCAGGCCCACCGCCTTGATGTTGTCCCGGATGGACTTGGCGGCCTTGGGGTCGGTCTCGACCAGCAGGGCGTGGTGCGCGCCGCGGGAGAGGGCCTCCAGGCCGACGGCGCCCGAGCCCGCGTAGAGGTCGAGCACCCGGGCCCCCTCGACGCCGTGCAGGGACTCCCAGGTGGAGAAGAGGCCTTCGCGCATCCGGTCCGAGGTCGGCCGGGTGCCGGTGCCGGGTGGCACGGCCAGCCGTCGCCCGCCGGCGCTGCCGGCGATCACGCGGGTCATCTGGGGTCCTTCGCTACGGCGGTCGGGGCTGCCGTGGGGCAGCCGTGGGGGTGCCGCGGGCAGAGCCGCGGAAGTCCAACGATAGGTCGTGCCGCTCAGCCCTTCTCCAGGTACTGCTCCCGCTCGGTGTCGAGCAGTGCGTCCAGCGCGGTCCTCAGGCCCGGCAGCCGCTCCAGCTCGGGGTCGTCGGCGACGACGCGGGTGGCCTCCTCCCGGGCCTGGGCGATGACCTCCTCGTCCTCGATGACGGCGAGCATCCGCAGCGAGGAGCGCACGCCCGACTGGGCCTGTCCCAGTACATCGCCCTCGCGGCGCTGTTCCAGGTCGATCCTGGAGAGTTCGAACCCGTCGAGGGTGGCGGCGACGGCGGCCAGCCGGGCCCGGGCGGGGCTGGCCTCGTGCATCTCGCTGACCAGGAGGCACAGGCCGGGCGCGGAGCCGCGGCCGACGCGTCCGCGCAGCTGGTGGAGCTGGGAGACGCCGAACCGGTCCGCGTCCATGATCACCATGACGGTGGAGTTCGGAACGTTCACCCCGACCTCGATGACGGTGGTGGCGACCAGCACCTTGACCTCGCCCGCGGCGAACCGGCGCATGACGGCGTCCTTGTCGGCCGGGTCCATCCGGCCGTGCAGCACCTCGACCGGGAGGCCTGCGAGCGGGCCCCTGGTGAGCTGCTCGGCGATCTCCAGGACCGCGAGCGGGGGCCGCCTGTCCCCGTCCTCCTCGGCGGCCTTCTTCTTCTTGGCTTCGGCGGCCTCGTCGTCGCCGTCCCCGATGCGCGGACAGACCACGTACGCCTGGTGGCCGTTCTCCACCTCCTCGCGGACCCGTTCCCAGGCGCGGGTCAGGAAGTGCGGCTTGTCCTTGGCGGGCACCACGTGGGTGGCGATCGGCGAGCGGCCGGCGGGCAGCTGGTCGAGGACGGAGGTCTCCAGGTCGCCGAAGACGGTCATCGCGACGGTGCGCGGAATCGGGGTCGCGGTCATCACCAGCAGGTGCGGGGGCTGCTTGCCCTTGGAGCGCAGCGCGTCGCGCTGTTCCACGCCGAAGCGGTGCTGTTCGTCGACCACGACCAGGCCGAGGTCGTGGAACTGGACCTTGTCCTCGATCAGGGCGTGTGTGCCGATCACGATCCCGGCCTCGCCGGTGACCAGGTCGAGCAGGGCCTGGCGGCGCGCGGGCATCCCCATCGAGCCGGTGAGCAGCACCACCTTGGTGCCCTGGTCGGAGCCGCCGAGCATGCCCCCCTCGGCCAGTTCGCCCATCATCTCGGTGATGGACCGGTGGTGCTGCTGGGCGAGCACCTCGGTCGGGGCGAGCATCGCGGCCTGTCCCCCGGAGTCGACGACGGCGAGCATCGCCCGCAGCGCGACCATCGTCTTACCGGATCCGACTTCGCCCTGGAGGAGGCGGTGCATGGGGTGGCTGGTGGCCAGGTCGTCGAAGATCTCCTTGGAGACGCATCGCTGGCCCTCGGTGAGGGTGAAGGGCAGCTTGGCGTCGAAGGAGTCGAGCAGTCCGCCGGGGGTGGGGCGCCGCGGGACGGCCGGGAGCTGGGAGTCGGCGTGCCGGCGGCGGGCCAGGGCGACTTGGAGGACGAAGGCCTCGTCCCACTTCAGTCGCTGGCGGGCGTCCTCGATGTCGGCCTTGGTGGCCGGCCGGTGGATCTTGAGGAGGGCCTCGGTGAGGGGGATCAGGGCGCGGCCGTCGCGCAGGGCGGCCGGCAGCGGGTCCACGACCTCCTGGACGTGGGGCAGCACGGCGTCCACGCACTTGGCGATCTTCCAGGACTCCAGCTTGGCGCAGGCCGGATAGATCGGGATGAGCTGGTTGGCGAAGGCGGTGGCCGCGTCCCGGTCGGAGGCGTCGGCGCCGAGCGGCTCGTAGGCCGGGTGGGAGAGCTGGAGCTTGCGGTTGAACATGCCGACCTTGCCCGCGAACATGGCGCGGGTGCCGGGCAGCAGGTCCTTGTGCGGTTTGTGGACGCCCGCGCCGAAGAAGACGAGCTGGAGCCGTCCGCTGCCGTCGGTGATGGTGACTTCCAGGCGTTTGCCGCGGCCGCCGTTGAAGGTCAGGATCCGGGCATCGGCCACTTGGGCGACGACCGTCACGTGCTCGTCGAGCTGGTCGGACAGCTCGGCCAGCGGGGTCAGCTCGCCACGCTCCGCGTACCGCCGCGGGTAGTGGTGGACGAGGTCCAGGGCCGTGTGCAGGCCGAGCTGCTCGGCCAGCACCTTGGCGGTGGCGGGGCCGAGGGTCTTCTTGAGGTCTTCGTCGAGCGCGGGCACGTGTTCATTGCACACCATGGCGCCGACAACCCCGCCTTTCGACCCCTACTCCACCCCGATGAGCAGCGGCGCCGAGTAGCGGCCGCCGTGGTAGGTGACGGTGTCCACGGCGAGGTGTCCGTGCTGGACGTACGCCTCCAGGCGTTCGGCGAGGGCGTCCGGGACCTCGGGTCCCAGGACCAGCGTGACGAGTTCGCCGCCGGAGCCGAGCATCCGGTCCAGGACGGCCTCCGCGGTCTCGGTCAGGCCGGAGCCGATGACGGCGACGTCGCCGTCGATGAGCCCGAGGACGTCCCCGGCCTGGCAGATGCCGGCGGAGGTGAAGGACTGGCGTTCGGCGACGGCCAGCTCCCCGTACCGGGTGGCGCCGGCCGCGGCGGTCATGGCGACCACGTCCTCGTCGAAGCTGCCGTCCGGGTCGTGCACGGCGAGGGCGGCCAGGCCCTGGACCGCCGACCGGGTGGGGATCACGGCCACGCGTACGCCGTCGGCGCGGGCCTGCTCGGCCGCCGCGGCGGCGACGGCGCGCAGCTCGGCTCCGCCGGGCAGGAGGACCACCTCGCGGGCGTGCGCCCGCCGGACGGCGTCGAGCAGCTCGGCGGCGGCCGGGACCTCCCCGGGGCGTACGAGCACGGTGGTGGCGCCCGCCTCGGCGCAGAGCCCGGCCAGCCCCTCGCCCGGGACGACGGCGACCACGGCCCGCTGGGTGCGCTCGCCGCGGGCCCGGCGCCGCTCGTCGCCGAAGTGGGTGATGCGTATCCGGTACGGCCGCCCGGCGACCACGCCGGCCTCCACGGCCGCACCCGGGTCGTCGACGTGTACGTGGACGTTCCACAGTCCGTCGCCGCCGACGACGACGAGGGAGTCGCCGAGTCCGTCGAGCCGCGTGCGCAGCTCCCCGACGGCCGCGTCGGAGGCCTCCAGCAGGTAGATCACCTCGTACGCGGGCCCGTCCTGCTCCTGCGCGCAGGGCTCCGGCGACTGCGGCACGGGCACGGCCCGGCCCCGCACCGGTTCGGCGGCGGGCTCCTGGCCGGACAGTGCCTGCCACAGGGCCCCGAGTACGGCGACCAGTCCGCAGCCCCCGGCGTCGACCACTCCGGCCCGGCCCAGCACGGCCAGCTGCCCGGGGGTCTCGGCCAGGGCGGCGCGGGCTCCGTCGTAGGCGGCGCGGGCCACGTCCGCGGCGGTCCCGGCGGCGGCCCCGGCCGCCTCACCGGCCCGCGCGGCGGCGGTGGCGACGGTGAGCATGGTGCCCTCCACCGGGTGCGCCACGGCCTCGTACGCCGATTCCGCGGCCCGGGTCAGCGCCTGGGCCAGCAGCCGGCCGGGGCCGCGCCCCGCGGGCTCGTCGCCGAGTACGTCGGCCACGCCGCGCAGCAGCTGGGCCAGGATCGTCCCGGAGTTGCCGCGGGCCCCGATGAGCGCCCCGTGCGCGTAGGCCCGTACGGCCTCGGCGAGGGAGGCCGGCGCTGTGGCGTCGGCCACTCCTTCGGGGCCCGGGCCGTCGGGGCCGTCGGCGCCTTCGAGGGTCTCGGCCAGCGCGCGGTCGGCCGATTCGGCGGTCAGGTAGAGGTTGGTGCCGGTGTCGGCGTCGGCGACCGGGTAGACGTTGATCGCGTCGATGTCCTCGCGGGCCCGGCCCAGTGCGGCCACGGCCAGCGAACTCCAGATGCGCACCGCTTCGGCGTCGAGCTCGTCAGGGGGCTGCGGCTGCTGCTCGTGCGGCACCGGGCGTTCCTCCTTGTGCGGGCCAGGGTTCACCGCAGGGTAACGAAGGACTGCCCGGGCGTCGGGACCGCGGGGCGGGGTCGGCGGCGGTCATGGTAGTTTTCTTGGACCGACGCAGTCGTTGTATGCTGCTCCGGTTGCCCGATGAGAATCGGGCCATTCCCCCGGCAAACCACTTCAGACTCTCTGATTCCGGTGCGCCGGTTTCACTGTAATTGCATCTGAAGTCTTTGGAGTGACCTGTGGCTGCCAACTGCGACGTTTGCGCCAAGGGGCCGAGCTTCGGCAACAGCATCTCCCACTCGCACCGCCGCACCTCGCGTCGCTGGAACCCGAACATCCAGCGCGTCCGTGCCGTGGTCAATGGGACGCCGAAGCGCCTCAACGCCTGCACCTCGTGCATCAAGGCCGGCAAGGTCTCGCGCTGACGCCTCACGTCGTAGCGCAGCCCTTTCCGGTTGCCAAGAAGGCCGGTTCACCTCTGGTGAACCGGCCTTTTGCCTTGTCCGCCGCACGCCGGCGAAGCCGCGGTCAGCGGTACTGCCAGGCGTGGTCCACCGGGCCTATGCCCCCGCCGAGCGGGAAGCCGGCGGCGATGGCTCCCGTGACGTACTCCTTGGCGGCCGCGACCGCCTCCGGGACGGCCAGTCCCTTCGCGAGGCCCGCCGCGATCGCGCTGGCGAGGGTGCAGCCGGTGCCGTGGGTGTGCCGGTTGTCGTAGCGCGGCGCCCGCAGCCACCGCTCGTCGGTCCCGTCGGTCAGCAGGTCCACGGCCTCGCCCCCGTGCGCCGCGAGGTGTCCGCCCTTGATGAGCGCCCACCGCGGCCCGTACCCGAGGATCGCGTCGGCGGCCCGCCGCATGTCGTCCTCGTTCCGCACGGCCAGGCCCGTGAGCTGCGCCACCTCGTCGAGGTTGGGCGTGGCCACCGTGGCCCTCGGGAGCAGCTCCTTGCGTACGGCGTCCAGCGCCGAGGCGGCGAGCAGCGCGTCCCCGTGCTTGGAGACGCCCACGGGGTCCACGACGGCCGGGGCCTGGGTGTCGGCGAGCAGCGCGGCCACCGTCTCCACCAGGACGGCGGAGGAGAGCATGCCGGTCTTCACGGCCGCTACGCCTATGTCGTCCACCACGGCCCGGTACTGGGCCGTCACGGCCTCGGCGGGCAGCTCCCAGGCTCCGCGTACCCCGAGCGAGTTCTGCGCGGTCACGGCGGTGACCACGCTCATGCCGTGGACGCCGAGCGCCATCATGGTCTTCAGGTCGGCCTGGATTCCCGCGCCGCCGCCGGAGTCGGATCCGGCGACGGTCAGGCAGAGCGGCGGGGCGCCGGTCATCGCGGGTTCTCCTCGGCGACCGGGTCGGTGCCGAAGTGGTCCCAGCCGCCGACGCTGGCCCAGGGCGCGCCGTCCACGGTCACCTGCGGCAGGGCGGAGCGGTTGAGCACCTCGCCGATGACCTTCCAGCGGGCAGGCAGTTTCACGTCGGGCGGGAAGGTCGCCACGATCGCGTGGTCCTCTCCCCCGGTGAGCACCCACTGGAGCGGGTCCACGCCGACGGCCTGTCCGATGTCGTGCATCTGCGTCGGGATGTCGACGGCGGCCGTGTGCAGGTCGATCCGTACCTTGCTGGCCTCGGCGATGTGTCCGAGGTCGGCGATCAGGCCGTCGCTGACGTCGGTCATGGCGGTGGCGCCGAGTCCGGCGGCCGCGGGGCCCGCGTGGTACGGCGGCTCGGGGCGCCGGTGCGCCTCGACGAAGGCCCGCGGGGAGCGGAAGCCGCGCGAGAGCACGGCGAAGCCCGCGGCGGACCAGCCCAGCCAGCCGGTGACGGCCACGACGTCCCCGGGCTGGGCGCCGGAGCGCAGTACGGGTTCGTGGTTGCGCAGGTCGCCGAGGGCGGTGATCGCGACGGTGATGGTGTCCCCGCGGACCACGTCCCCGCCGACGACGGCCGCGCCGGCGACCTGGCACTCGTCGCGGATGCCGTCCATCAGCTCGGTGGGCCAGGTGACCGGCAGCTCGGCCGGGACGACCAGGCCGAGCAGGAGCGCGGTCGGCACCGCGCCCATGGCGGCGATGTCGGCGAGGTTCTGCGCGGCGGCCTTGCGGCCGACGTCGTAGGCCGTGGACCAGTCGCGCCGGAAGTGCCGTCCCTCCAGCAGGATGTCCGTGCTCGCCACGACCCGCCGGTCGGGGGCCGACACGACCGCGGCGTCGTCGCCCGGTCCGAGCCGGACCGCCGGGGTGGTGGTGAGCCGTGAGGTCAGTTCACGAATGAGCCCGAACTCCCCCAGCTCGCCCACAGTGCCCTTCATCGCTGTGCCCCTTCTTGCCCAGTCCGCTTGCGGTCGCGAGCCGTCACAGCTCTGGGTACCGTCAACAGATACGTCAACTTCTGCTCTCCGTACGCCCCGCTGTGCGTGGCGCCTCGCCCCCGGGTCTCCCCGCGGCGCGCGGCGACGCGGTACCGTGGCGTCCCTTCTTCCCCCGGCCCTGTCCATCGTGTGGGGTCCACCCGAAGATTAGGGGAAATGATCCTCGTGGCCGCCCTGGAGGTTCCGTGGTACAGGCGTACATCCTTATCCAGACCGAGGTGGGCAAGGCGTCGTTCGTCGCCGAGTCCATCGGGCAGATCCCGGGGGTGATCCAGGCCGAGGACGTGACGGGCCCGTACGACGTGATCGTGCGCGCCCAGGCCGACACCGTGGACGAGCTCGGCCGCATGGTCGTCGCCAAGGTCCAGCAGGTGGAGGGGATCACCCGCACCTTGACCTGCCCGGTGGTCCATCTGTAGCCCCCGTCTACTCTAGGCCGGTGATGTCCCTCCACCGCCGGCCCCTGCGTCTCCTGGCCATGCCCACCGCGATGGCCGTTGCGGCCCTCGCGGGCTGTACCCCGGGCGGTTCCGAGGCCCGGGTGGACCCTCCGCCCACGCCGCCCGCCGACATCGCGGGGCTCTGTGCAGCGCTGCACGAGGAGCTCCCGGAGACGGTGGCCGGCCTGGCGCGGACCAGGACCGAACCGGAGTCCGCTCTGACGGCCGCGTGGGGCGGCTCGGCGATCGTACTGCGGTGCGGTATCCCCAAGCCCCCCAAGATGGCGGATCCGAAGCAGGAGGGCGTTCACGTCAACGACGTGGCCTGGCTGCTGGAGAAGCGCGGTGACGGGGGTTTCCGGTTCACCACCGGGATGCGGGAGGCGTACACGGAGGTCCTGGTCGACAAGGAGCATGCCACGGATGCGGGGATGCTGGTCGGGCTGTCCGCCGCGATCGCCAAGACCGTGCCGGAGGGCATCTCCTCGTACTGAACCCACAGCGACCGCCCGCCGGGAATCCCGGCGGGCGGTCGGCCGTGGGTACCTCGTGTGCCGGAGCCGGTCCTTCTAGCGCAGGCCGGTGGAGCGGCGCAGCGCCGCCTGGATGAGGCGGTCCACCAGCTCCGGGTACTCGACGCCCGACTCCTGCCACATGCGCGGGTACATGGAGATCGGCGTGAAGCCCGGCATGGTGTTGATCTCGTTGATCACGAAGGTGCCGTCCTCCGTGAGGAAGAAGTCGGCGCGCACCAGGCCCTCGCAGGAGGCGGCGTCGAAGGCCTCGATCGCGAGCTTCTGCACCTCGGCGGTCTGCTCCGGGGTGAGCGGGGCGGGCACGATCCCGGAGGCGGAGTCGATGTACTTCGCCTCGAAGTCGTAGAAGTCGTGGCTGGAGACCGGCGGGATCTCGGCGGGCGCGCTCGCACGCGGTCCGTCCTCGAACTCCAGGACCCCGCACTCGATCTCGCGGCCGCGCAGCAGCGCCTCCACGATGATCTTCGGGTCGTGACGGCGGGCCTCTTCGACGGCATCGTCCAGGCCGGAGACGTCGTCGACCTTGGTGATGCCGATGGAGGAGCCGGCCCGGGCGGGCTTGATGAACAGCGGCCAGCCGTGCTCGGCGGCGAAGTCCAGGATCTTGCCGCGGGCGGCGTCCCGGTCGGCTTCCCACTCGCGGGGGCGGATGGTCACGTACGGGCCGACGCGCAGTCCGAAGGAGGTGAACACCCGCTTCATGTAGTCCTTGTCCTGGCCGACGGCCGAGGCGAGGACGCCGGAGCCGACGTACGGGATGCCGGACAGCTCCAGGAGCCCCTGGAGGGTGCCGTCCTCGCCGTAGGGGCCGTGGAGCACGGGGAAGACGACGTCGACCTCGCCCAGGGCCTTGGGGACGGCGCCCGGCTCGGTGTAGAGCACCTCGCGGTTGGCGGGGTCGACCGAGAGGACGACGGAGCCGTCCTCGGAGTCCGCCAGCTGCTCGACGTTCGGGAGCCGGCGGTCGGCGATGGCCATCCGCGCGGGCTCGTCGGCGGTCAGCGCCCACCGGCCGTCCGTGGTGATGCCGATGGGCAGCACCTCGTACTTGGAGCGGTCGATGGAGCGCAGCACGGCGCCCGCGGTGACGACCGAGATGGCGTGTTCCGAGCTGCGGCCGCCGAACACGACGGCCACGCGGGGCTTGCGGCCCTGCTGCTCAGGGGTCTGGGGGAGGTTCTCGCTGCTCATATCGCCACGAGGGTACCCGCTCAGACGTCCGGATTGCAGTCAGCGACGTTCCGGTTTGGCGCTGCGTCCCATCAGTTCCTTGAGCGCGACCAGCGTGGGCTTGCCGTGGTGGACGATGTCCACCACGGTGTCGGTGATCGGCATGTCGATCCCGTGGCGCCGGGCCAGATCCGCCACCGACTGGCAGGACTTGACCCCTTCGGCGGTCTGCTTGGTGACCGCGATGGTCTCCTCCAGGGTCATGCCCCGGCCGAGGTTGGTGCCGAAGGTGTGGTTCCGGGAGAGCGGCGAGGAGCAGGTGGCGACCAGGTCGCCGAGGCCCGCGAGGCCGGAGAAGGTGAGCGGGTCGGCGCCCATCGCCACGCCCAGCCGGGTCGCTTCGGCGAGCCCGCGGGTGATGAGGGAGCCCTTGGTGTTGTCGCCCAGTCCCATGCCGTCCGCGATGCCGACGGCGAGGCCGATGACGTTCTTGACCGCGCCGCCGAGTTCGCAGCCGATGACGTCGGTGCTCGTGTACGGGCGGAAGTACGGGGTGTGGCAGGCGGCCTGGAGGCGCCGGGCCACGTCCTCGTCCACGCAGGCGACCACGGAGGCGGCGGGCTGCCGGGCGGCGATCTCGCGGGCCAGGTTGGGGCCGGTGACGACGGCGACGCGCTCGGCGGGGACCTTGGCCACCTCCTCGATGACCTCGCTCATCCGCTTGGCGGTGCCGAGTTCGATGCCCTTCATCAGGGAGACGAGCACGGTGTCGGGGGCCAGCAGCGGTGCCCAGGCGGCGAGGTTGCCGCGCAGGGTCTGGGAGGGGACGGCGAGGACGGTGAAGTCGGCGCCGGCGGCGGCCTGTGCCGGGTCGGTGGTGGCCCGGATGCCCGCGGGGAGTTCGACGTCGGGGAAGTAGTCCGGGTTCGTCCGGCCGGTGTTGATGGCGTCGACCAGCTCCTGGCGGCGGCCCCACAGGGTCACCTCGCAGCCGGCGTCGGCGAGCACGATGGCGAAGGCCGTGCCCCAGGAGCCTGTTCCGAAGACGGTGGCCTTCACGGCGGGTGTCACTTCTTGCCCTCCCCTGCGGCGTTGCGCCGCTGCTGCTCCCTGGCCTTGCGATGGTCGTACGGCTGCTCGGGGGCGGTTTCGCCCCGCACTTCCTCCAGCAGCTCGGTGATGGCCGCCATGATGACCTCGGTGGCCTCCTTCAGCACGTCCGGGGTGGGTTCCCGGTCGTAGAAGCCGGAGAGGTCCACGGGCGGTCCGGCGAGCACCTGGAGGGTCTTGCGCGGGAAGAGCTGGACCTTGTCCTCCTTGGCGTAGGGCGGCATTGCGAGGTTCGCGCCCCACTGGGCCACCGGAATGACGGGTGCCCTGGTGATCAGCGCGACACGGGCGGCGCCGGTCTTGCCGGCCATCGGCCACATGTCGGGGTCGCGGGTGAGGGTGCCTTCCGGGTAAAAGGCCACGCATTCGCCGTGCTCGATCGCGTCCACCGCCGCCCGGAATGCGTCCAGGGCGTTGGTGCTCTCGCGGTAGACCGGGATCTGCCCGCTGCCGCGCAGGATCGATCCGACAATGGGCACCTTGAAGAGGGCCGCCTTCGCGAGCAATCGGGGCACCCGCCCGGTGTTGTACTGGAAGTGCGCGTAGGAGAGCGGGTCCAGATACGAGTTGTGATTGACGGCGGTGATAAAGCCGCCCTCGGCCGGAATGTGCTCCATTCCCCGCCAGTCCCGCTTGAAGAGCACTACCAGCGGCGGTTTCGCGATGACCGCTGCCAGGCGGTACCAGAAGCCGATTCTGCGGCGGGACACTCGGACACCTTCCTCTAGGACCGGTGCGCGGCTTGGGCACCTCGTCGGCCGGACAAGTGTCGCTCCAGGCCCGGTCTCTGTCGAGAACACCGTACGCCCCGCTCAGGGCACCGGGCTCCCGGGTTGCCCGGGCGGAGGTGACAATGGGCCGACACATGACCCGGCCATGACCTGACCATGGCACAAGGCCGTGCCGGAGCGCGCCGGAGGGAAGGGGAGCGGCCACGAACGCCGTCTGGAGCCTGGTGGTCCCGCTGAAGCCGCTGGCAATGGCCAAGAGCCGTCTCGCGGCGGCCGTCGGCGCGTCCCGTCCGGGGCTCGCGCTGGCCTTCGCGCAGGACACCGTGGCAGGGGCGCTGGCCTGCGCGGCGGTCGCGGATGTGGTGGTCGTCACGGACGACGCCGCGGCCGGGGCGGAACTGGCCAGGCTGGGGGCGCGGATCGTCCCGGACGCCCCGGGGGCGGGGCTCAACGCGGCGGTGGCCCACGGGGCGCGGGCGGTACGCGCGGCCCGGCCGGCGGCGGCGGTGGCCGCGATGAACGCGGATCTGCCCGCGCTGCGCCCACCCGAATTGCTACGGGTGCTCGAAAACGCCGCGGCATTTCCCCGGGCATTTCTGGCGGATGCCGCCGGAATCGGGACGACGTTGCTTTCCGCCGCTCCGGACGTCGAATTGGCACCCTCGTTCGGCGGCCCGTCGCGGGCCAGGCATTCGGCCTCGGGGGCGGTGGAAATCGCCTTGCCGGGCGTCGACAGCGTGCGCCGGGACGTGGACACGGCAGCCGACCTGCGGACGGCGCTCGCCCTCGGTGTGGGCCTTCACACGGCCCGATACAGTGCCCGTATGCAGGCGACCGCGTACACGTACGACTCCCAGACCCGCAGCGGCAGTGTGCTGCTGGACGACGGCACCCCGGTGCCCTTCGGAGCCCCGGCCTTCGATGCGGGCGGACTGCGACTGCTGCGCCCGGGGCAGCGGGTGCGGATCGAGACGGACGGCGAGGGCGCGGACCTGCGGATCACCCTGGTCACGCTTCAGACCTTCTGACCCGCGGGCGTTCGCACCACGTCCGACCTGCGGGAACAGCACCGCGGGCCGGCTCCCCCAGGGGGAAGCCGGCCCGGCGTGTGTGACTCGTGCCCTTACTTCTTGCGGGCGGTGGTCTTCTTCGCGGTGGCCTTGCGCGTCGCCGTCTTCTTGGCGGGCGCGGTCGTCTTCGCGGTGGCCTTCTTGGCCGCCGGGGCGGTCTTCTTCGCGGTGGCGGTGGTCTTCTTCGCCGCGGGCGTGGCCTTCTTGGCCGTGGCGGTGGCCTTCTTCGCCGTGGCCGTCGCCTTCTTCGCGGTGGCGGTGGACTTCACCGCGGTCTTCTTCGCGGTGGCGGTGGTCTTCTTGGCCACGACCTTCTTCGCGACCGTGGTCTTCGCCGCCGCCTTCTTGGCGGTGGTGGCCCTCTTCGCCGCGGCCTTCTTGACCGTCGCCGAAGCGCCACCGGTGAGGCTGCCCTTGGGCGCCTTCTTCACGGACACCTCGCCGCCCTTGGGCAGCTTCTTGGTGCCGCTGACCAGGTCCTTGAAGCCCTGGCCCGCACGGAAGCGGGGCACCGAGGTCTTCTTGACCCGGACGCGCTCACCCGTCTGCGGGTTGCGGGCGTAGCGGGCTGGGCGGTCGACCTTCTCGAACGAGCCGAAGCCCGTGACCGAGACCCGGTCGCCCGCGACGGTAGCGCGGACGATCGCGTCCAGTACCGCGTCGACAGCGTCCGCGGCCTGCTGGCGGCCGCCCAGCTTGTCGGCAATCGCTTCTACGAGCTGCGCCTTGTTCAACGTCTTCCCCTTCGGAGACTTCGCCAGAACGAATGTGTTCAAGCTTATTTCGCACGTTAGGCGGATATATACCGCAAATCAAACACGAAACGGGCTAATCACCCTAGTGCCGCAACGCTGGAGGCCGTTACGGAGTTCCTTCGCATCAGTCGCCTTCAGGGAATCGACCCTCGTCGAGGTCCTTCATCAACCTGTCCAGGCGCCTTGCCGCATCGGCGAGATCGTGCTTCGCCGCGGCCGTGACGACCAACAGCTTCCTGGACAGCGCCATCCTTACGCCCTCCGGGACTTGCAGTGAGCGCACCCGTGTGTGTGCTTCTTTCAACCGGTCCGCGACGAGTTCGTAGAGCTCGAGTTGACTGTCGCGTTCCATGCACAGATTGTGCCATCTGGGGCGAGTTGTCGCCTCACGGGGCCTCAACAAACGCCTGTGCCCCCCGCCGGAAGGCGAGGGGCACAGTGTTGCCTATGTGATCACCCGAAGGCGAATAAGCGCTGATCAGGCCGGAATCAGGCCCTAATCGTGCGCGGCTTGAAACCCGGGCGGGTGCTTTCGTACGTCGCGATGTCCGCTTCGTTCTGAAGGGTGAGCGAGATGTCGTCCAGCCCCTCCAGCAGCCGCCAGCGGGCGTTGTCGTCGAGTTCGAACTCCGCTTCCACGCCTTCCGCTCGCACCTGGCGGTCGACCAGGTCGACGGTGATCTCCGCGGTCGGGTCGGCCTCGGTCAGCTGCCACAGACGGTCGACGGCCTCCTGCGGCAGGACGACGGTCAGCAGGCCGTTCTTCAGCGAGTTCCCGCGGAAGATGTCGGCGAAGCGGGAGGAGATGACCGTCTTGAAGCCGAAGTTCTGCAGGGCCCAGACGGCGTGCTCGCGCGAGGAACCGGTACCGAAGTCGGGGCCGGCGACCAGTACGGTGGCGCCGGCGCGCTCCGGGCGGTTCGTGATGAACTCCGGGTCCTTGCGCCAGGCCTCGAAGAGCCCGTCCTCGAACCCGTCGCGGGTGATCTTCTTCAGCCAGTGGGCCGGGATGATCTGGTCGGTGTCGACGTTGCTGCGGCGCAGCGGGACGGCCCGGCCGGTGTGGGTGGTGAAGGCTTCCATGGTTCTCAGACTCCGGCGGTCGCGTTGGCGTCGGACAGGTCGGCGGGAGAGGCCAAGTGGCCCAGTACCGCGGTGGCGGCGGCCACCTGCGGGGAGACCAGGTGGGTGCGTCCGCCCTTGCCCTGCCGGCCCTCGAAGTTGCGGTTGGAGGTGGACGCGGAGCGCTCACCCGGCGCCAGTTGGTCGGGGTTCATGCCCAGGCACATCGAACAGCCCGCGTGCCGCCATTCGGCGCCGGCCTCCTTGAAGACCTTGTCCAGGCCCTCTTCCACGGCCTGCAGGGCCACCCGGACCGAGCCGGGGACGACCAGCATCCGTACGCCGTCGGCGACTTTGCGGCCCTCGATGATCCCGGCGACGGCGCGCAGGTCCTCGATGCGGCCGTTGGTGCAGGAACCTACGAAGACGGTGTCGACCTTGATGTCGCGCAGCGGCTGCCCGGCGGTCAACCCCATGTATTCCAGGGCCTTTTCGGCGGCGTGGCGCTCCGAAGCGTCCTCGTACGAAGCCGGGTCGGGGACGCTGGCCGACAGCGGTGCGCCCTGGCCCGGGTTGGTGCCCCAGGTGACGAACGGGGACAGCGTGGTGCCGTCGATGACGACCTCGGCGTCGAAGACCGCGTCCTCGTCGGTGCGCAGGGTCTGCCAGTAGGCGACCGCCGCGTCCCAGTCCGCGCCCTCGGGGGCGTGGTCGCGGCCCTTCAGGTAGTCGAAGGTGGTCTGGTCGGGGGCGATCATGCCCGCCCGGGCGCCGGCCTCGATCGACATGTTGCAGATGGTCATGCGGGCTTCCATCGACAGCTGCTCGATGGCCTCGCCGCGGTACTCCAGGATGTAGCCCTGGCCGCCGCCGGTGCCGATCTTGGCGATGATGGCCAGGATCAGGTCCTTGGCGGTGACGCCCTCGGCCAGCGCGCCGGTGACGGTGATCGCCATCGTCTTCGGGCGGGCCAGCGGCAGGGTCTGGGTGGCCAGCACGTGCTCGACCTGGCTGGTGCCGATGCCGAAGGCCAGCGCGCCGAAGGCGCCGTGCGTAGAGGTGTGCGAGTCGCCGCAGACCACGGTGGTGCCCGGCTGGGTCAGGCCCAGCTGCGGTCCCACGACGTGGACGACGCCCTGCTCCACGTCACCCAGCGAGTGCAGGCGTACGCCGAACTCGGCGCAGTTCGCCCGCAGCGTCTCCAGCTGGGCCCGGGAGACCGGGTCGGCGATCGGCTTGTCGATGTCGATGGTGGGGGTGTTGTGGTCCTCGGTCGCGATGGTGAGGTCGAGGCGTCGGACCTTGCGGCCGGCCTGACGCAGGCCCTCGAAGGCCTGCGGGCTGGTCACCTCGTGCAGCAGGTGCAGATCGATGAAGAGGAGGTCGGGCTCGCCTTCGGCGCGCCGGACGACATGGTCGTCCCAGACCTTCTCCGCGAGTGTCCTACCCATCGCTTTCCCTCCGGCTCACCGTCCCGGACCCAGTGGTTCGTGGACCCGTACATACAGACTCGCTGTTTCTTGGAAATATTGAACTTGCGTTTCACAGTGTGAGACGTGAATATCGTTTCATGGACAACTCTAGCGGCGTCGGCGTTCTCGACAAGGCAGCTCTGGTACTGAGCGCACTGGAGTCCGGTCCGGCCACCCTCGCCGGGCTGGTCGCGGCGACAGGGCTCGCACGACCCACGGCACATCGCCTTGCCGTGGCACTGGAACACCACCGGATGGTGGCGAGGGACATGCAGGGCCGGTTCATCCTCGGTCCGCGGCTGGCGGAGCTCGCCGCCGCGGCCGGCGAGGACCGCCTGCTGGCCACGGCGGGACCGGTACTCACCCACCTCCGCGACGTGACGGGCGAGAGCGCGCAGCTCTACCGCCGTCAGGGAGACATGCGCATCTGCGTGGCCGCCGCGGAGCGGCTGTCGGGCCTGCGGGACACCGTCCCGGTGGGCTCGACGCTCCCGATGAAGGCGGGCTCGGCCGCGCAGATCCTGATGGCCTGGGAGGAGCCCGAGCGGCTCCACCGCGGCCTCCAGGGCGCGCGCTTCACGGCGACGGCGCTCTCCGGCGTACGGCGCCGCGGCTGGGCGCAGTCGATCGGCGAGCGGGAGCCCGGTGTGGCCTCCGTCTCGGCGCCGGTGCGCGGGCCCTCGAACCGCGTGGTGGCCTCCGTGTCGGTCTCCGGGCCGATCGAGCGCCTGACCCGGCACCCGGGCCGGATGCACGCGCAGGCCGTGATCGACGCGGCCGCCCGTCTGACGGAGGCGCTGCGCCGCTCCAGCTGAGCACTCCCCGGCCTGCCGGTCCCTCTTCCCTCTTCCACCCCCGGGCCCGGGGGCGCGTACGACGCCGCACACGTCCGAACACGCGCCGCCGGGCCCGTACTTGTACCGGGTGACAAGTGACGGACGGAGTGCCGCGCGGTGGCCGGAAACGGCGAAGAGGCCCTCCGCGATGATCGCGGAGGGCCTCTTCGATGCGTACCCCCGACCGGATTCGAACCGGCGCTACCGCCTTGAGAGGGCGGCGTGCTAGGCCGCTACACAACGGGGGCTAGCTGGTGTTGCTGTTACTGCGCTGGGCTACCAGGACTCGAACCTAGAATAAGGGAACCAGAAACCCTCGTGTTGCCAATTACACTATAGCCCAAAGTGGTCTAGACCAGACCAACAGTACCCCCGACCGGATTCGAACCGGCGCTACCGCCTTGAGAGGGCGGCGTGCTAGGCCGCTACACAACGGGGGCCCTAGCGATCCTGCATCAAGACGTCCGGGTGCGACCCTGGAGATCTCGCGGGAAGGATCTGTACCCCCGACCGGATTCGAACCGGCGCTACCGCCTTGAGAGGGCGGCGTGCTAGGCCGCTACACAACGGGGGCAAAGCACTGCGTTATTACTGCACTGCGCTGGGGTACCAGGACTCGAACCTAGAATAAGGGAACCAGAAACCCTCGTGTTGCCAATTACACTATACCCCACCAAAAGTCAACCCCCTGAGGGGCTTTCTTTTTTTGGTGGCGCCTCCGTCCGGCCTTTCGGCCCGCTCCGGCGGCGCAGAAAGAACATTACCGGATGGCTGACCGTGCTCCAAAACGGGTATCCCCGGCCAGCAGCTGCGGCAGGTGTTCGAGCCCGGTGATCCGGTGTACGCCGTCGGGCCCCGGCCCACGGCCTCCGTCTCGGTCGAGCCAGACCGCCACCAGTCCGGCATCCCGGGCGCCGCGCGCGTCGATCTCCGGCTGGTCCCCCACGTACGCCACCTCCCCGGGCGGCAGTCCGAACGCCTCGCACGCGGCGAGGAAGGCCGCCGCGTCGGGCTTGCTGACGCCCAGCTCGGCGGCGCACACGAGCACCTCGAAGCGCTCCCGCAGTCCGAGGTGGCGCAGCTTGGGGTCCTGGTTGGCCACGCTGGAGTTGGAGAGGACCCCGTGGCGGTACGTGGCCGCGAGGGCGTCCAGTACGGGCACCACGTCGGGGAAGAGGGCCCAGGCGGCCTGGTAGTGCTCGACGTACCGGCCGAACCAGAGGTCGGTCTCGGCGTCGGTCATCCCGGGCGCCTCCAGGAAGTCCCGCACCCGGTCCCGGCGCTGCCCCTGGAAGGTGACCTCACCGGCCGCGAAGCGCTCCCAGTGCCGGTCGGTGATCTCCCGCCAGACGGCCAGCGCCCGCTCGGGGGTCCCGTACCGCTCCCGCAGGTGCTCCGCGTCCAGCTGCCGCGCGAGCCCGGAGGCATCGGCCCCCGTGTAGTCGAAGAGGGTGTCGTCGATGTCCCACAGCACGGCGCGGATCGGCATGGGGCCGAGCCTACGCGCGAGTCCGTGTGCGCACAGGCCTTTCCGGGGCCTGCCGGTGTCGACGGCGCGGACACCTGTCCCGTCGTAGGCCTCGGGCGCAGCGGTCGGCACCTGGCCCTCCACCGCCCTGGACGCTGCCGCGAACACCGCAGGGGGCGGCGGCCTGGTCGGCTGCCGCCCCCTGCGGGACGTGCGGACGTACGGAACGTACGGGAGGGCTACGCGGCGAGCTTGGCCAGGGCCGCGTCGATGCGGGCCAGGGACTTCTCCTCGCCCAGGATCTGGAGGGACTCGAAGAGGGGCAGGCCGACCGTGCGGCCGGTGACGGCCACGCGGACCGGGGCCTGAGCCTTGCCGAGCTTGAGGCCGTGGGCCTCGCCGGCGGTCAGGACGGCCTGCTTGAGGGACTCCGGGTCGTTCCAGTCGGCGGCGGCGAGGTTCTCGCGCGCGGTCGTCAGGAGGGCCGCCGGGTCGCCCTTCATGGCCTTGTCCCAGGAGGGCTGGTCCTCGACCGGCTCCTTGCGGAACAGGAAGTCGACGTTGGCCGTGATGTCCGACAGGACGGTGACGCGGGTCTGGGCGTACGGCGCGATGGCCGCCCACGCCTCGGCGTCGAAGTCCGCGGGCTCCCAGTTGGCGTGCGGGGCCTGGAGCCACGGGGTGCAGGCGTCCGCGAAGGCCTTCGGGTCCAGCAGGCGGATGTGGTCGCCGTTGATCGACTCGGCCTTCTTGAGGTCGAAGCGCGCCGGGTTGGCGTTGACCCCGTCGATGTCGAACTTCGACACCATCTCCTCGATCGTGAAGACGTCCTGGTCCTTGGAGAAGGACCAGCCGAGGAGCGAGAGGTAGTTCAGCAGGCCCTCGGGGAGGAAGCCGCGCTCGCGGTAGAGGTTGAGCGAGGCCTCGGGGTCGCGCTTGGAGAGCTTCTTGTTGCCCTCGCCCATCACGTACGGCAGGTGGCCGAAGGCGGGGGTGGTCTTGGCCACGCCCAGCTCGATCAGCGCCTTGTACAGAGCGATCTGGCGGGGGGTGGAGGACAGCAGGTCCTCGCCGCGCAGGACGTGGGTGATCTCCATCAGCGCGTCGTCGACCGGGTTGACCAGCGTGTACAGCGGGGCGCCGTTGGCCCGGAGGATGCCGAAGTCCGGCACGTTCTCGGGGGTGAAGGACAGCTCGCCGCGGACCAGGTCCGTGAAGGTGATGGTCTCGTCGGGCATCCGGAAACGCACGATCGAGGCGCGGTGCTCACCCTGGTAGGCCTCGACCTGCACCTGGGTCAGCTCGCGGCAGTGGCCGTCGTAGCCGGAGGGCTTGCCGGCGGCGCGGGCGGCGGCGCGCCGGGCGTCCAGCTCCTCGGTGGTGCAGTAGCAGTGGTACGCGTAACCGCCGTCGAGCAGCTTCTGCGCGACGTCCTTGTAGATGTCCATGCGCTCGGACTGGCGGTACGGGGCGTGCGGGCCGCCCACCTCGGGACCCTCGTCCCAGGTGAAGCCGAGCCAGCGCAGCGAGTCGAGCAGCTGCTGGTACGACTCCTCGGAGTCGCGGGCCGCGTCGGTGTCCTCGATACGGAAGACGAACGTACCGCCGTGGTGGCGGGCGAACGCCCAGTTGAAGAGGGCGGTCCGGACCAGGCCCACGTGGGGGTTGCCGGTCGGGGAGGGACAGAAACGTACGCGGGGGTTCGCGTTAGCCACGCTTGATCACCTTGTTGGTGAGAGTGCCGATGCCTTCGATGGTGACGGCGACCTCGTCGCCGACGTTCAGGGGGCCGACTCCGGCCGGGGTCCCCGTGAGGATGACGTCGCCCGGGAGCAGCGTCATGGCCTCGGTGATGTGGACGACCAGGTCCTCGATGGAGCGGACCATCTGGCTGGTGCGGCCGAGCTGGCGCTGTTCGCCGTTGACCGTGCACTGGATGGCCAGGTCGGACGGGTCGAGGTCGGTCTCGATCCAGGGGCCGAGGGGGCAGGCGCTGTCGAAGCCCTTGGCGCGCGCCCACTGCTTCTCCCGCTGCTGGACGTCGCGCGCGGTGACGTCGTTGGCGCAGGTGTAGCCGAGGATGACGTCCTTGACGCGCTCCCGGGGCACCTCGCGGCACATGCGGCCGATCACCACGGCGAGCTCCGCCTCGTGATGGACCTCCTGGGAGAAGGAGGGGTAGGCGATCGGGTCGCCGGAGCCGACCACCGAGGTGGAGGGCTTGAAGAAGGTGATCGGCGCCTCAAGACGACCCTGGTCGTCGACGATGGCGTTCCCCAGCTCCGCCGCGTGCTCCGCGTAGTTGCGGCCGATGGCCACGACCTTGTTGGGGAGCACGGGCGGCAGCAGCCGGACCTTGCTGAGCGGAACCTTCGTGCCGGAGAGCTCGAAGTCCGCGAACGGAATGCCCTTGATGATGTCGAGGACGAGCTCTGTCTCGTCGCCGGGGGCCGTGCTGCCCTCCACGGCGCCGAAGGCGACATTGCCGTCGATCGAGAACCTGGCGATGCGCACGTGTTGCGTCTGCCCCTCTGTATTTCCGCTGGCTGGAGTCTGCGGACCCCAGGCTAACGCGGCGGGCCGGGACGCTTCGCGTTCCGTTGCGCCGTGGTTACTGCGCGGCGGCGGCGACCGGCGCGTCCATCAGGATCGTGCGGCGCGGGTTCGCGGTCTGGGCCGGCAGCTCGACGGAGTGCTCCGGGGCCAGGGGCGCCTGGAGCTCCTCGGCGTCCTTGAGGTGAGCGAGGGTGGTGCGGCGGGGGTTGGCTATGTTGCGGAACAGCGGCCGCGTCGTCTTCGCGTTCATCGGAGTTTCGGGACCCTCGGTCTGTCGTATGGGCGTCGGTTGTCGCATGCGTCAACCCTTTAAGGGGCAAGGCTAAACATCTGAATCCCCCGCGGAACCAGGAAGTAATGGCCAGCGCTGTGTGAGTTTGCTCACCCGCGACCAGGCATTACGGGCATAATGGACAGTCAATTCCACCCCCAGAAACGGACATTGCGCCACTGAATGCGCCATTCCGCTCCTGATCATCTCGACTGGGACACCTTGCCAGGAGCGTTGTTTGGGTGGCGTAAGTCCGGTTTTTCCTGATAGCGGGAGCACATCGCGTAGCCCACCTGTCACATGCCGTCACCGACTCTCCGGGCCGACACCCGCACCTTGTTGGAGATCCCCCACTGTGCTGGAATTCGCGGGACCGCCGCGGGAATCAGCCGGCGCGCAGGTGGCGCGACTCAGCGCCGAGCGCGGCGGCAAGGAGAGGGAGACGCGCCGGTCACCGACGACCACCATGGGGCCGTCAGTGCCCCACGACTCGACACCGTCCCACCGGTCGCCCGGCGGGACGCCTGGTCCAGAGGTTGCGACGCTAGTGCAGGGACGATTCAAGAGGGATGGCAGCGCTGCGGCGGAGCAGGAGCCGCGCGGCGGGACCGACCGTGGCTCCTCGCCCCAGCACGCCCAGAACCGCGGGCCGGCTGTCGAAGGGGCACGCCCCGACGCATCCGCCACGGTGAAGGCGAAGGGCCGCGGGAAGTCCGCCAAGGACAAGGTCAAGGCCAAGGCCGGGCCGGTCGAGCAGGACGTGGCGATACCCAAGGCCCCCAGCGGGCCCGGCTCTCGCCTCGCCATGCAGAACTGGCGCATCAGCACGCGACTGGTGTCGCTGCTGACCCTGCCGGTCGTCGCCGCCACCACGCTCGGTGGCTTCCGCATCAACGACTCGCTCAATGACATCGCCCAGCTGGAGCACATGCAGCTGCTGACGACGATGACCCGGCAGGCCACCAACCTGGCCGCCGCGCTCCAGGAGGAGCGGGACAAGTCCGCGGGTCCGCTGTCGGTGACCCCGGGCAAGTCCAACAGCATCGTCGACGGCGTCCGCGAGACGACCGACTCCGCCGCCAAGGCCTTCGAGGCCGCGACCGCGAAGGTCGACAGCGCGCAGGACAAGGACGAGACCCTCAAGTCGATCCGCAACAACGTCCTGCAGATCGGCCGCCAGCTCACCAGCATCAAGGACATCCGCCAGAAGGCGTACGTCAACGGCGCCCAGCAGACCGTCACCGAGTACAACTCCCTGATCGTCTCGCTGCTCTCGCTCTCCCAGGACATGGCCCAGGCCACCTCCAGCCCGGAGATGATCAAGCGTACGCGCGCCCTGGCGGCCTTCTCCTCCGCCAAGGAGTACGCCTCCGTCCAGCGCGCGATCATCGCCGCCGCCCTCCCCGACAGCAGCGAGAAGCAGGGCAAGCTGCTGGAGAACGACCGACTGTTCGCCCTCTCCGCGCTCCGCGGTGAGGGCCAGTCGAAGAAGACCTTCGAACTCGTCTACCAGGGCAAGCCCGAGGAACTCCTCGCCGCGCTCGGCGACGGCAACACGGAGATCGGCAGCGCCGACCACTACGCCCGCCGCGTCCTGAGCAACGAGGGGCAGTTCGTCAAGGAGAAGAACCGGTCCTGGATGGACTGGTACGACGCCGACGACACCAAGCTCCAGGCGATGAAGGTCATCGAGCTGACCCTGCTCGAAGACATGGAGCAGAAGGCCCGCGAGCTCAAGAACGAGTCGCAGCAGGACGCCATCATCAACGGTGCCCTGATCTTCCTCGTCCTCGGTGTCTCCCTCGTCGGCGCCTTCGTCATGGCCCGCTCGATGATCCGCTCGCTGCGCCGCCTGCAGGACACCGCCACGCGCGTGGCCCAGGACCGGCTCCCCGAGCTCGTCAAGCAGCTGTCCGAGTCCGACCCGCAGGACGTCGACACGTCCGTGGAGTCGGTCGGTGTGCACACCCGCGACGAGATCGGCCAGGTGGCCGCGGCCTTCGACGACGTGCACCGCGAGGCCGTCCGCCTCGCCGCCGAGCAGGCCCTCCTGCGAGGCAACGTCAACGCGATGTTCACCAACCTCTCGCGCCGCTCGCAGGGCCTCATCCAGCGCCAGCTCTCGCTCATCTCCGAGCTGGAGTCGCGCGAGGCCGACCCGGACCAGCTGTCCTCGCTCTTCAAGCTCGACCACCTCGCGACCCGCATGCGCCGTAACGGCGAAAACCTCCTCGTCCTCGCGGGCGAGGAGCCGGGCCGCCGGTGGACCCGCCCCGTCCCGCTCGTCGACGTGCTCCGCGCCGCGGCGTCCGAGGTGGAGCAGTACGAGCGCATCGAACTGTCGTCGGTGCCCGGCACCGACGTCGCCGGCCGCGTCGTCAACGACCTCGTGCACCTCCTCGCCGAGCTGCTGGAGAACGCCACCTCGTTCTCCTCCCCACAGACCAAGGTCAAGGTCACCGGTCACGCTCTCCCCGACGGCCGCGTGCTCGTCGAGATCCACGACACCGGTATCGGCCTCTCCCCCGAGGACCTGGCCGCCATCAACGAGCGGCTCGCCGCGCCGCCCACCGTGGACGTCTCGGTCTCCCGCCGCATGGGCCTGTTCGTGGTCGGCCGCCTGTCCCTGCGACACGGCATCCGCATCCAGCTGCGCCCCTCCGACTCGGGCGGTACGACCGCCCTCGTCATGCTGCCGGTGGACGTGGCCCAGGGCGGCAAGAAGCCGGGCCCGATGCCCGGCGGCCAGGGCGGTCCCTCCGCCGGTCAGGGTGGTCCCGGTGGACAGCCCTCCGTGCCCGGTGGGGGCGCGCGTCCGACCGTCGGCGCGGCCCCGCAGCGCGGCCAGGTCGCCGGTGGCGCCCAGCGTGCCGCCCTGCCCGGACGTGACGGCGCCGCCCCGGGCCAGCAGCGTCCGCAGAGCCAGCAGAACCAGCAGGGCCTCCAGGGCGGCCGGCCCCAGCAGCAGGGCGGCCCCGGTGCTCCCGGCGCCCGCCCGCAGCCGGGTCCGACCACCGCGGGGCAGGGCCAGGGCGCCTTCGGCGCCGGTGCGCCGATGGCGGGCCGTGGCCCCGCCGGTGGTCCGCAGGGCCGCCCGGCGTCCGGTCCCGCCGGATTCCCCCAGGGCACCGGCTTCGAGCGGCCTCAGCCGCAGCAGCCGCAGCCTCAGCAGGCCCAGCAGGCCCAGCAGCAGTCCGCTGCCCCGGCTCAGCGCGGCGGGCGGCCGCAGCTGCCGCCGCGCGGCGGCGCCCCCCGTCCCGAGCTCCCGGGTCCGCAGACCGCGAGCTGGGGCGCGGACCAGGCACGCGGCCACGACGAACTGTCGGGCCCCGGTTCGACGGCCGAGTTCGCCCGCCCCGACTTCAACGCCCCGCTGCCTGTGGCGGACGGCGGCAACAGCACGACCGGGCAGTTCGAGCGTCCCGACGTACGGGGCCCCCTGAGCCCGTCCGCCACCGGACAGTTCGAGCGCCCGGAGCAGCGCGGCCCCGCGGATCCCTCCACGACCGGGCAGTTCGCCCGCCCGGGCACCCAGGCCCCGCGGCCCGGCGGTCCCGGTGTCGGCGGCTTCGCCCGCCCGGCCCAGGCTCCGCAGCAGCAGGCTCAGGCCCCGCAGCACGGCGGCGACTACGCACCCGTACCGCAGGCCCGTCCCGAGGCTCCCCGGCTGCCGCAGGGGCACCGCCCGGAGGCCCTGCCCCCGGCGCAGAGCTCCGGCGACGCCCGCAGCCCGATCTTCGACACGCTCGAGTCGAACTGGTTCCGCGAGGAGGGGCAGCAGCCCCCCGCGCAGGGACCGTCGGCCGGCGCACCCCAGCAGGGCCAGCAGCCGCAGCAGTCCGCTCCGGTGGCTCCGCACCAGCCGCAGCGCGGTCAGGAGTACGCGACGGAACCCGCCTCGGCGGCGACCGGCGCCACGCCGACCGTCAGCTGGCGGTCCTCGCCGAACGACGAGCTGATGCGGCAGGCCGAGCGCGTGCGCCAGCCCGCCGCCGGCGGCATCACCACTTCGGGGCTGCCCCGCCGGGTCCCACGGGCGAACCTCGTGGCCGGCACCGCACAGCAGCAGGCCGAGGCCCAGACCGGTCCTCAGGTCTCGCGTTCGCCCGATGACGTCCGCGGCCGTCTGACGAACCTCCGACGCGGTATCCAGCAGGGTCGTCAGGCAGGCAACAGCGGCCCGGCGACCGGCAGCTACCACGTCGACCCCACTTACCAGCAGGAGCGATAGTTGAGTTCGATGAGCCAGGCGGCACAGAACCTGAACTGGTTGATCACCAACTTCGTGGACAACACCCCAGGGGTGTCCCACACCGTGGTGGTCTCCGCCGACGGACTCCTTCTGGCGATGTCCGAAGGTTTCCCCCGTGACCGTGCCGACCAGCTGGCGGCCGTGGCCTCCGGTCTGACCTCGCTGACCGCCGGGGCCTCCCGGATCTTCGAGGGCGGCGCCGTCAACCAGACCGTGGTCGAGATGGACCGGGGATTCCTCTTCCTCATGTCCGTCTCCGACGGATCCTCGCTGGCCGTACTGGCGCACCCCGAGTGCGACATCGGCCTCGTGGGCTACGAGATGGCCCTCCTGGTGGACCGAGCGGGCAGCGTCCTCACCCCGGACCTGCGCGCGGAGCTGCAGGGAAGCTTGCTCACCTGACTGTCACTCTTCCGGCCGGACGGTACTTCCGGCCGGAAGACCGGGGCCCCTCCCCCGGAACCAAGTACCCCCGCCAGGCCGTCATACCGTCCCCCCACCGGCCGCCCCGTCAGACGGCACGCTGACCACTGCTGTCCAGCCCGGAGGATCAATGACCCCGCCCCCCGCCTATCCCGATGCGTACGGAGATTCGTACTCGGATGGCGACCAGCCGCTGGTGCGTCCGTACGCGATGACCGGCGGCCGGACCCGGCCCCGCTACCAGCTCGCCATCGAGGCGCTGGTCAGCACCACGGCCGATCCGATGCACCTGTCCGGCCTCCTCCCCGAGCACCAGCGAATATGCACCCTGTGCCGGGAAGTGAAGTCGGTCGCGGAGGTCTCCGCACTGCTGTCGATGCCGCTCGGTGTCGCCCGGATCCTCGTCGCCGACCTGGCGGAGGCCGGAATGGTGGCCATCCACCAGCCGGGCAATGGAGAGGCCGGCGGCACGCCGGATGTAACGCTGCTCGAAAGGGTGCTCAGTGGCCTTCGGAACATCTAGCGGTGGAGCTGCTCGCTCCACCACCTCGGCGAAGATCGTGGTGGCGGGCGGCTTCGGCGTGGGCAAGACCACGTTCGTCGGTGCGGTCTCCGAGATCAACCCGCTGCGCACCGAAGCCGTCATGACCTCCGCGAGCGCGGGGATCGACGACCTCACGCACACCGGTGACAAGACGACCACCACGGTCGCCATGGACTTCGGCCGCATCACCCTGGACCAGGACCTGATCCTGTACCTCTTCGGTACGCCGGGCCAGGACCGCTTCTGGTTCATGTGGGACGACCTGGTCCGCGGCGCCATCGGCGCGATCGTCCTCGTCGACACGCGCCGTCTCGCCGACTGCTTCCCCGCCGTCGACTACTTCGAGAACAGCGGCCTGCCGTTCGTCGTGGCCCTCAACGGCTTCGAGGGGCACCAGCCGTACACCCCGGAGGAAGTCCGCGAGGCCCTGCAGATCGGCCCCGGCGCCCCCATCATCACCACCGACGCCCGCCACCGCGCGGACGCCAAGAGCGCGCTCATCACGCTCGTCGAGCACGCCCTGATGGCGCGGCTCAAGTAACACGGTTTCAACTGTCGCGCGTGAGGGGCGGGCTGTGTCATGCGACACGGCCCGCCCTTCTGCTTCATAACGTTTCGACAGAGAATTGCGGCCAGGTGGACACGGGGTGCGGTCGGTTGGTGCCGCTACGCGCACAACTCCCCCCATTTTTGCCGTAGGAAGGACTTTATGTCCGGTTTATGTGGGGCATAAGCTTCTGGGAATGGCCGGTTTCAACTGTTTGGAACACGGCCGTTAACCGTGCTGGAATTCAACGAACTAGCTAGTAGCACCGCCGAGAGGTTGTTGGTCGAGTGAGGCGAAGCATCACGAGCCCCGCGGATGAACCCGCGCGCGGCAACTTCACCCCGCCGCCGCGAGCGGCCGCGTCGCCCGTCGACGCGCCCGTGGGCCCACCCGCGCGCAACGGGAGCACCAGCAGGTTCTCGCCCCGCAACTGGCGCGTGCCGACCCGTCTGAACGCCATCCTGCTCGTGCCCGCCCTCGTCGGGCTGGTCATGGGCGGCTTCCAGGTGAAGGGCTCCATAGACACCTGGAACGAGGCCAAGGACGCCGAGAAGATAGCCAGGGTCGTGACGGCCGCCTCCGAGTACAGCCAGGCGCTGCTCAACGAGCGCGACCTCAGCGCGGAACCGCTGCTGAACGGCGACACCAAGAGCGAGGTCGTCTCCAAGGCATACGGGGTGACCAACTCGGCCAAGGTGAAGTTCGACAAGGCCGTCCAGGACATGCCCAAGGCCCAGGGCCTGGAGCGCCGCCTCGAGCTCTTCCGCGGGGACGAGCCCAAGCTGGAGCAGGTCCGCAAGACCGCGTACCAGGCTCCGCTCGAGAGCGCCAAGAAGAACCTCCCCACCTCGGCGGGCCCCATCCCGACCGAAGAGGGCTACGTGCTGGTCCAGCACTACCTCATGCAGTTCGCCAACGAGCTCGGCCTCGGTACCGGCAACGTGACCTCCTACGGCCGCATGGTCTACGCGATCCAGCTGGCCAAGGCGGCGAACTCGCTCCAGCGCTCCGTCGGCACCCACCTGCTGGTGCGCCCGAGCGCGGACGAGAACATCCGCAAGTCGCAGCTCATCGCCTTCTCCTCCTACGCCTACCTCGAGGAAATCGCCATCGGCGAGTACGTCGCGGCGGGCACCGAGGAGGACGTGAACCGCCTCAAGGAGGTCATGGGCAAGAAGGCGCAGGAGGGCGCGGCCAAGATCACCGAGGCCAAGACCAAGGCCGAACAGGCCGGCGTCCGCTTCGTGCCGCCGCCCATGGGGGTCAACAACTCCCCGCTCGCCAGCATGACCGACGCGATCGCCAGCGGCGACAACAAGGCCAAGCTCGCCGCGGGCGGCACCACGCCCCTGAACTGGCAGGCCGCCGCCACCGCCAAGTTCGACGGCTACGACGAGGTCGAGAAGGAACTCCTCGACAAGGCCGTCAAGGACGCCATCGCGGTCTCCGAAGAGGCCCGCAACGACGCCATCCGCAACGGCGCCATCGTCGTCGTGGCCCTGCTCGCGGCCTTCATCCTGGCCGGCATGATGGCGCGCCAGATGAGCCGCGCGATGTCCCACCTGCGCACCGCCGCCTTCGAGGTCGCCGAGCAGCGTCTGCCGGCACTGGTCGACCAGCTCTCGCGCACCGACCCCGGCAAGGTCGACACCCGGGTCATGCCGATCCCGATCAACTCCCAGGACGAGATCGGCGAGGTCGCCCGCGCCTTCGACCAGGTCCACCAGGAAGCGGTACGGCTCGCCGCCGAGCAGGCGCTCCTGCGAGGGAACGTCAACGCGATCTTCACGAACCTCTCCATGCGCAACCAGTCGCTGATCGAGGGCCAGCTGACCCTCATCACCGACCTGGAGAACAACGAGGCGGACCCGGACCAGCTGGAGAACCTCTTCCGCCTGGACCACCTGGCCACCCGCATGCGCCGCAACGGCGAGAACCTCCTCATCCTCGCGGGTGAGGAACCGGGCCGCCGCTGGGACCAGCCGGTCCCCCTCGTCGACGTCCTGCGCGCCGCCTCCTCCGAGGTGGAGCAGTACGAGCGCGTCGAGCTCTCGGGCGTCTCCGAGGCCGAGATCCACGGCCAGGCCGTGACCGACCTCGTGCACCTGCTCGCCGAGCTCCTGGAGAACGCCACCACGTTCTCCTCCCCGCAGACCAAGGTCCGCGTCAACGCCACCCGTCTGCCCGACGGCCGCGTGATGGTCGAGATCCACGACAAGGGCATCGGCCTCACCGCCGAGGACTTCGCGGACATCAACCACAAGCTGGCCAACCCGCCGACCGTGGACGCCGCGATCTCGCAGCGCATGGGCCTGTTCGTGGTCGGCCGGCTGGCTGACCGCCACAGCATCCGCGTCCAGCTGCGCCCCTCGGGCGAGGCGGCCGGCACCACCTCGCTGGTCATGCTCCCCGACGCCATCACCCACGGTGGCGGTGGCGAGGGCATCCCGGACGACGACTTCACGGTCTCCTCGATCATCCCGGAGCAGAAGGTCCAGCAGCCCGCTCCGCTGCGTACGGCCGCCGAGCTCGGTTTCGACGACTCCCGGTACGACCAGCAGGGCGCCGACGGCCGCGACCTCGACCCGGTGGGCCGCTCCCTCCTCGCCGAGGAGCGCAGGGCCGCGCTGAAGGCCCAGGTCAGCTTCCCGCAGGAGCAGCAGTACGCCGAGCCTGCCGCCCAGGACTATCCGGAACCTCAGCCTGAGCACGGCTACCAGCCGTACCAGGGCTACGAGCAGCAGCCCGAGCAGGGCTACGACGCTCCGTACGAGGCTCCCGACGACTTCCCTGCGCAGCCGGGCTACGAGGCGTATCCCCAGCAGGGGTACACATATCCGGAAGCCGGGTACCAGGACCAGCAGCAGGGCGCCGCAAGCTACGACGACGGCTACAAGGCCCAGCCGCAGCAGGCCGATTGGCCTGCGCAGAACACCTACCCGGGCGGCTACCAGCAGAATTACGGGACCGAATCGGAATCCCAGGCCGGTCCCGAACAGGCCCCGGAACGCGTAGGCTTCGACCGTCCGGGCGCCGCTGCCGACACCGGCCACGAGATGACCGGAGCGGGCCTGCCGCGTCGCGGCAGCCAGCAGCAGTGGCAGCCGGCACAGAAGGAAGCGGAGTCCACCGGATCCCTCTTCGAGCAGCGGCCGCAGCGTCAGCAGCAGCCCGCCGCCCCGGAGCAGGCTCCGGAGGAGACGGAAGGCACGGCGGCGTGGCGTTCGCGTAACGACGAGCGCTGGCAGCAGGCCGGAAAACTCCGTGAGCCGAAGGCGGGCGGGGTCACCCCGTCCGGTCTCCCTCGGCGGGTGCCCAAGGCCAACCTGGTCGAAGGCACCGCGGAGTCGACCCCGCAGGGCGGCCCTCAGGTCTCCCGCGCCCCGGAGGACGTCCGTGGCAGGTTGAGCAACCTGCGGCGCGGTGTCCAGCAGGGACGCAACGCGGGTTCCGAGCAGTCAAGTAACAGCTATGACCAGGAGCGTTAGTGTGAGCCCGATGAGCCAGGCGGCACAGAACCTGAACTGGTTGATCACCAACTTCGTGGACAACACCCCAGGGGTGTCCCACACCGTGGTGGTCTCCGCCGACGGACTCCTTCTGGCGATGTCCGACGGGTTCCCTCGTGACCGCGCCGATCAGCTGGCGGCCGTGGCCTCCGGTCTGACCTCGCTGACCGCCGGGGCCTCCCGGATCTTCGAGGGCGGCGCCGTCAACCAGACCGTGGTCGAGATGGACCGGGGATTCCTTTTCCTCATGTCCGTCTCCGACGGATCCTCGCTCGCGGTGCTCGCGCACCCCGAGTGCGACATCGGCCTCGTGGGCTACGAGATGGCCCTCCTGGTGGACCGAGCGGGCAGCGTCCTCACCCCGGACCTGCGCGCGGAGCTGCAGGGAAGTCTTCTCAACTAGCAGACAGGCAGTGCGTTTCGCGTCATCGCACCATAGGGTGCGGTGGCGCGGTTCCACAGGGAGTACTGCGTACTTGGAGTCGGAGGAGGAAACGTGACAACACCCGGAGGACATCCTTATGGCGGCGCGCAGCAGCCGCAGGGTGGACACGACCAGAACCGCTTCAACTTCCCCTCCTCCCCCAGCCGGCCCGTGCCGGAGCACAACCCGTACCAGCAGCAGCCGTACGGCCAGCCCCAGCAGCCTCAGCAGCCCTACATGCCTCCGCAGCAGCCTCAGCGCGCCGCGCGGCAGCAGGCTCCCAAGGCCCACAACCCGCTGGTGCGCCCGTACGCGATGACCGGCGGCCGTACTCGGCCGCGCTACCAGCTCGCCATCGAGGCGCTGGTCAGTACCACGGCGGATCCCGCCCGGCTGCAAGGGCAGTTGCCCGAGCACCAGCGCATCTGCCGTCTGTGCCAGGAGATCAAATCCGTCGCGGAGATCTCGGCACTTCTCTCCATTCCTCTTGGTGTCGCCCGCATCCTCGTCGCCGACCTGGCGGAGGCGGGCCTTGTCGCCATTCACCAGCCCGGCGGCGACGAGTCTGCCGGTGGCCAGCCAGATGTGACACTGCTCGAAAGGGTGCTCAGTGGACTTCGCAAGCTCTAACGGCGGAGCGGCTCCCCGCTCCACCACCTCCGCGAAGATCGTGGTGGCGGGCGGCTTCGGCGTGGGCAAGACCACGTTCGTCGGGGCCGTGTCCGAGATCAACCCGCTGCGCACCGAAGCCGTCATGACCAGCGCCTCCGCCGGGATCGACGACCTCACCCACACCGGTGACAAGACGACCACCACGGTCGCCATGGACTTCGGCCGCATCACCCTGGACCAGGACCTGATCCTGTACCTCTTCGGTACGCCGGGCCAGGACCGCTTCTGGTTCATGTGGGACGACCTGGTCCGCGGCGCCATCGGTGCCGTCGTCCTCGTCGACACGCGCCGTCTCGCCGACTGCTTCCCCGCCGTCGACTACTTCGAGAACAGCGGCCTGCCGTTCGTCGTGGCCCTCAACGGCTTCGACGGGAACCAGGCGTACACCCCGGAGGAAGTCCGCGAGGCCCTGCAGATCGGCCCGGACGCCCCCATCATCACCACCGACGCCCGCCACCGCGCGGACGCCAAGAGCGCGCTCATCACGCTCGTCGAGCACGCCCTGATGGCGCGCCTGCGGTAGCTCGCGCCCCCGGCCCGTACGAAGGCCCCCGTGTCAGCTGACACGGGGGCCTTCGCCGTGCGCGGGCGGCAGGCGGCAGGCGGCAGGCCGACGAGCCGGGCAAGGCGAAGGCCCCGCACCTGGACGGGTGCGGGGCCTTGCGTCGTACCGAGGGGCTCAGCCCTGCCAGCTGTGCGGGGCGCGGAAGCCCGGGGTGCGCTCCAGGCGGCGCCAGCCGGCCTGGGAGCGGGGGGCGAGGACCGCGGTCTCGGGGGTGGCGGCGGCGCGGGCGAGCAGGATCGCGGTGATCGCGGCCAGCTCCTCGGGCTCGGCGTTGCCCTTCTCGACGCGCAGCAGGGTGTCCGTGGCGATGCTCATGTGGTGGCAGGTCTCCTTCGCGGTTACTGCGGCGGGTTGCCGTGCTTGCGGGACGGCAGATCGGCGTGCTTGTTGCGGAGCATCGCGAGGGTGCTGATGAGCACCTCGCGGGTCTCGGCGGGGTCGATGACGTCGTCGACGAGGCCGCGCTCGGCGGCGTAGTACGGGTGCATCAGTTCCGCCTTGTACTCCTTGACCATCCGCGCACGCATGGCCTCGGGGTCGTCGGCGTCGGCGATCTGCTTTCGGAAGATCACGTTGGCAGCACCCTCGGCGCCCATGACCGCGATCTCGTTCGTCGGCCACGCATACGTCAGGTCGGCGCCGATGGACTGGGAGTCCATGACGATGTACGCGCCGCCGTAGGCCTTGCGCAGGATCAGCGAGATCCGCGGGACGGTGGCGTTGCAGTACGCGTACAGCAGCTTGGCGCCGTGGCGGATGATGCCGCCGTGCTCCTGGTCGACGCCCGGCAGGAAGCCGGGGACGTCCAGCAGCGTGATGATCGGGATGTTGAAGGCGTCGCAGAGCTGGACGAAGCGCGCGGCCTTCTCGGAGGCGTGGATGTCCAGGACACCGGCGAGGTGGCCGGGCTGGTTGGCGACGATGCCGACGACCTGGCCGTTCATCCGCCCCAGGGCGCAGATGATGTTGCGGGCCCAGCGCTCATGGACCTCCAGGTAGTCGCCGTCGTCGAGCAGCTCCTCGATGACCTTGAGCATGTCGTACGGCCGGTTGCCGTCGGCGGGCACCAGGTCCAGCAGCACGTCCGAGCGCCGGGTCTGCGGGTCGGTGCACGGCACGCACGGCGGGTACTCGCGGTTGTTCTGCGGCAGCATCGACAGCAGGTAGCGGACCTCGGCGATGCAGGTCTCCTCGTCGTCGTACGCGAAGTGCGCGACGCCCGAGGTGCCGGCGTGCACGTCCGCGCCGCCGAGACCGTTCTGGGTGATCTCCTCACCCGTGACCGCGCGGACCACGTCCGGGCCGGTGATGAACATCTGCGAGGTGTCCCGGACCATGAACACGAAATCCGTCAGCGCCGGAGAGTACGCCGCGCCGCCCGCGCAGGGCCCGAGCATCACGCTGATCTGCGGGATCACCCCGGACGCCTTGGTGTTGCGCTGGAAGATGCCGCCGTAGCCGGCCAGCGCCGAGACGCCCTCCTGGATACGGGCGCCCGCGCCGTCGTTGAGGGAGACCAGCGGGGCACCGGCCGCGATGGCCATGTCCATGATCTTGTGGATCTTCGTCGCGTGGGCCTCGCCCAGCGCGCCGCCGAAGATCCGGAAGTCGTGCGCGTAGACGAAGACCGTACGGCCCTCGACCGTGCCCCAGCCGGTGATCACACCGTCCGTATAGGGCTTCTTGTCCTCCAGGCCGAAACCGGTCGCCCGGTGCCGGCGCAGCTGCTCCACCTCGCTGAACGAGCCCTCGTCGAGGAGGAGCGCGATGCGCTCGCGAGCGGTCAGCTTGCCCTTGGCGTGCTGCGCCTCGGTCGCACGCTCACTCGGCCCGCGCCGGGCCTGTTCCCGGATCGCCTGCAGCTCGGCCACACGCCCGTGAGCGTCCGCCGCCACAGAGGCCCGAGAAATGTCATCCAGAACTGTCACGACACGTCCCTCCCTCAAGGTGCGGCCCGACCGATGCCCCTCACCATAACAAACCGCGTATGCGGTTTCTAAGGATCGGTGCATGGCGCCCACACACATCAGCCTTGGTCAAAAACCGGCGGCTCTACCGCCAGCTGAACGGGGACCGATAGGCCGTACTGGCCCGTTCTGGCCGCCACGACGGGGCGTCCGGCGGCTCCCCCTCGCCCCACTCCTCACTGCGCCCGGCGAGCACCGAACACAGCACCACGGTCACCGCGGCCAGCTCTTCATCACTGGCACGCCCTCGCTCGACACGGAGAGCGAACTTCTCACCGCCCGAAACGCCCATAACTCCTCCTCGGACCTTCGGCCACGTTCCATGACGCGCCTCAAGGGCCACTTGAGATCCGGCAGGGGCCAAGCAGGAGCGGGAGCCGTCGGCGGAGGGTGGCCGCACGGCGCGGAGCAGGGGCGATGTCCCGGACGGGGCTGGCCGGAATTAGAGCCTCCAGAAGTTCTGTCTCTGGAGGCTCGGATTCCTCTGGAAACTAAACCGGTTGGTATGTATCTTTTCCAAGGCTTCGCAGCTTCACCACAACCCGTCAGCGCCGTTGGTTCAGGGGGAACAATGACTGCGACTACATTCCGAGTTGAGCGACGACCGATCCCTCCGTCATGGGGGACAGTGCAGTCGCCCTTCCTGCCCGCCGTGCCGTCCCAGCCCACTCTGACGGCCACCGTGCCCAAGGAATTGGTGCACCGGGCCGCCGTCGCCGAAGTGATGCTCACCGACTGGGAACGCCAGGACGACACCCATTTCCGGGTGGCCGCCCAATGGCCGCGCAGTCACAGCTTCTTCACTGCTGTCGACGGAGAACACCATGATCCGCTCATGGCCGTGGAAACGATCCGCCAGGTCGGCGCGCTCCTCGGCCACGCCGAGTTCGGGATCCCCTTCGGTCAGCTCTTCCTTCTGCACGACATCGCCGTGACCGTCCACCCGGAGCAGCTCCAGGTCCGCCAGACCCCCGCCTCGCTCGACATCGAGGTCACCTGCACCGAGGTGAAGCGGCGGGGCAGCGCCCTGGTGGCGCTGTGTTACGAGACGACGGTCCGCCGCGAAGGCCTGCCGGTCGCGACGGGACGGATCTCCTACTCCTGCACCAGCCCCGCCGTGTACCGAAGGCTGCGTCCGGCGCACGTGCTGAACGGCGCCCTGCGCCCGCTTCCGCTGACGGCGCCCGCGGCGCCGCAGAGCGTGGGACGGACCTCGCCGGCCGACGTGGTGCTCACGCCCATCGGTGAGCCGGGCCGCTGGCAGCTGCGCGTGGACACCCGCCACCCCGTGCTCTTCGACCACCCGGTCGACCACGTGCCGGGCATGCTGCTCCTGGAGGCCGCCCGGCAGGCCGCGGCCGCCGTACTGGAACGTTCCGCCTTCCTTCCCCTCGGCATCACCAGCGAGTTCGAGCGGTACGCCGAACTCGACGCCCCCTGCTTCATCGAGGCCGAGCTCCTGGGCCGGTCCGGACGGGGCGAGGCGCAGCGGGTGCGCGTGACGGGCCATCAGGACGGCGAGCTCGTCTTCGTCTCCACCGTGACAGCGGCGCCGTAGCCCCCGTCGATCCGGCACACCGGCCGGCCCGCACCCCGGCGCCGCCCGCACCGCACCGCCCGACCACGTGGTCGGCCGGCCCGGCGCAGCGGCGTCAGAGCGGCATGAAGGCCGACAGCCGGGTCGCCGCCCAGTCCCGGAACGAACGTGCCGGTCGCCCCGTCAGCTCCGCGACCGTCCCCTCCACACCGGCCTTGGCCCCGTCCCGCTGCCGCAGCGCACTGCTCAGCAACGCCTCGACCACGGGCGCCGGATGGCGCTCGCTCCACAGGGCCCGGGCCCGCTCCGGCTCCAGCTCCTCGAAACGCAGTGGACGGCCCAGAAGCTCGCCGAGCTGGGCCGTCTGCTGTGCTGCGCTGACGGCCTGCGGCCCGGTCAGCGTGTACGCCCGCCCGTGATGGTGTCCGGGCCCGGTGAGGACGCGCACCGCCACGTCCGCGATGTCGCGGGGATCGACGCATGAGTTGGCGGAGGACCCGTACAAGGACCGGACGACCTGCTCCGCGCGCACGGAGACGGACCAGGAGAGCGTGTTGGACATGAAGGAGCGGGGGCGCAGCAGCGTCCACCCCATCCCGGACGCCCGCAGGAGGTCCTCGTTCCCGCGCTGCCACCGGGTGATGAGGTCATCGGCCAGCGGATCCGCCACGGCGGCGGCGGACAGCTTCACCACGTGCTGCACCCCGGTGGTCCGTGCGGCCTCCAGGAAGCGGGCGTCCTGGTCCCCGGCGACGCGGTTGGTCACCAGGAGCACGGTGTGCACCCCGCTCAGCGCACGGCCGAGCGACTGCGGGTCGTCGTAGTCCCCGGGAACGGTCTCGGCCGTCGCCGGCGCCCCCTCGACGCGGTCCGGGTTCCTGGCCATGACGCGGACCGCGGGACCGGGCGGGAGCCTTCGCAGCACCTCGCGGCCGACCGTTCCCGTGGCGCCTGTCACAAGGATCATCAGTGTCCCTACCTGAAATATGCAGAAAAAGTGGAGGAGGCTGGGCGAGGAGATCGCTCCCTGTAAGATACGGACTAGGCGGTATTTTCCCAACGCCTTCCACGGTTACCACCGTCCCAGGGAGGGAGGACCCACAGTGGCCGAGCAAGTCCGAGCCATCCGCACGCGCCAGGCGATCCTGTCCGCGGCAGCGAAGATCTTCGAAGAACGCGGATACCAGTCGTCCACGATCTCCGAGATCCTCACCGCTGCCGGAGTGACCAAGGGCGCCCTGTACTTCCACTTCCAGTCGAAGGAAGAACTGGCCCAGGGAGTCCTGGCCGCGCAGGACCAGAACCTCGTCCTCCCCGACCGCGCGTCCAAGATCCAGGAGATCGTGGACATCGTCATGCTGCACACCTACCGCCTGCAGACCGACCCCATGGTCCGGGCCGGGGTGCGCCTCACCATGGACCAGACGGCGCAGGGACTCGACCGCAGCGGCCCGTTCCGCAGCTGGGCCGCCCCCGTCCGGGCACGGCTGGAGAAGGCCCAGGCCCAGGGCGAGCTGCTCCCGCACGTCGTGCCGGCCGAGACCGCCGACGTCCTCGTGGGCACCTACGCCGGCATCCAGTCCATGTCCCAGGCCCTGAGCGACTACCAGGACCTCGTGGTCCGGGTCACCGCACTGCTGCGCCACCTCATGCCCAGCATCGTGCAGTCCTCGGTCCTCACCTCCGTGGACATGTCCGAGAGCCGGGCTGCGCACGTCTACGCCGAAGCCGTCGCGTACTCCCAGGTGCCGGCCGACGCCGAGGAAGCGGCGGTCGCGGCCGGCTGACCGCCACCGCCACGGGCCGGATGGTCCAGCCGGCCCTCTCCGTGCGGCTGCGCGGGGCGCCGTACTGTCCTGCCCGTCCGGTGGTTCCCGGGCTCAAAATATACCGGTCGACCCTTTTGATTTTCGGCCGCCGCATGCCGCACCGCCCTGCCGGCCGACGGCGACGGCCCCGTCCGAGGCCAACCGCCGGCGCCCAGGCGCGCACAGCCGTTCTCACCGGTCCCACCAGTGCAGCTCTAGCGGCGTGTGCTGGAGTCGGCGCAGCCCGCAGCCGCCCGGCCGCACGGCGCAACCTCCGACCGAGGAGAAGGCCATGGCCAC
Source organism: Streptomyces sp. NBC_01408 (assembly GCF_026340255.1). Taxonomy (GTDB): domain Bacteria; phylum Actinomycetota; class Actinomycetes; order Streptomycetales; family Streptomycetaceae; genus Streptomyces. The sequence continues at coordinate 864,219 of NZ_JAPEPJ010000003.1, forward strand.
CCGACGTACCGTGCTCAGCGCAGCCCTCGTGACGGCCGGCACCGGCACGTTCACCGTGGCTGCCCTCAAGCCGCTGCTGGGCCGGTCCGACACCGGTCCGGCCGCCCCCGCCGCCCAGGCGGTGGCCGCCGCCGCCCCGGTCGTCGAGAAGTTCCGGCTGGCGATGCCCACCATGCCGGTCCTCACCCCGTCCTCGACCGCCAACGGCGTCGACCGCTACGTGATGACGATGCGCCGGGCCCGCAAGGAGATCATCCCCGGCTTCCAGACCGAGGTCCTGACGTACAACGGCCACTTCCCCGGCCCCGTCATCAAGGCCCGCTCCGGCCGCACGGTCTCGGTCCGCCAGTACAACGGCATCGACATGCCCACCTCGGTCCACCTGCACGGCGCCTCGGTGCTCCCGGAGGACGACGGCTCGCCGATGGAGACCATCGCCCCGGGCGCCAACCGCACGTACACGTACCCGAACAAGCAGCCCCACGCCTCCCTCTGGTACCACGACCACGCGCACCACATGGAGTCCGAGCACGTCTACCGCGGCCTGTCCGGCTCCTACCTGATCACCGACAACGTCGAACAGGCCCTGCCGCTGCCCTCCGGCGCGTACGACGTCCCGATCGCCATCCGCGACGCCGGCTTCGACGACCGGGGCCAGCTCCTCTACACGATGGGCGACTTCGACGGCCGCAACACGATCCTCTCCAACGGCAAGGCGTACCCGTACTTCCAGGTAGCCGCCCGCAAGTACCGCTTCCGCTTCCTGAACTCCGCCAACCTGCGCTCCTTCACCCTGCGCCTGGCCGACGGCAGCGAGCTGATCCAGATAGCCTCCGACGGCGGCCTGCTCCCCAAGCCCCACCGCACCACCGAGGTCGCCCTCTCGCCCGGCGAGCGCGCCGACGTCGTCATCGACTTCTCCCGCTACCCGGTGGGCACCCAGATCGTCCTGGAGAACACCAACCTCGGCGGCGGCCCCGTCGAGAACTTCGGCCAGGTGCTCCGCTTCGACGTGACCCGCACCGCACCCGACACCAGCTCGGTGCCCGCGGTGCTGCGCACCATGCCGGCCCTGCCGACGCCCACCGCCGAGCGGGCGGTCGTGATGCGGATGGACGAGAGCGGCGCCCCGGACGCGCTCGCGTTCCTCAACGACAAGGTCTATGACCACAACCGCATCGACGAGTACGTCCGCCACGGCGCCAGCGAGGTCTGGACGATCACCAACGTGAACACGTTCATGCCGCACAACTTCCACATGCACCTCGTCCAGTTCCGGGTGATCGAGCGCAACGGCCAGCCGCCGACCGCCGACGAGTCGGGGTTCAAGGACACCGTGTGGCTGATGCCGGGGGACAAGGTCAAGATCCAGGCGACCTTCGACACCTACCGCGGCCAGTACCTGTACCACTGCCACCTGATCGACCACTCCGCCATGGGCATGATGGGCCAGTTCAAGATCACCTGATCCCGCGCGACGGAGCGCCGGAGCGGCCGACGGCCACTCCGGCGCTCCGTCGCTCCGGCGACGCTCCACCACCCCTCGGCCCCGTCTCAGCCGCCGCACCGAAGGGTATGTGGTGCGTACACATGCCCGTCACCGCGACGACCGGAGTGAGGCCAGACATGAGACCCTCCCTTGCCCGCCGCCTGCTGCGCTCCCTCTACGGCAGCCTGGTGGCGTACGGCACGCTCTACACGGGCGGTGAACCCAGAACCGCGAACACCCCCAGCCCCGCGGCGCCCCCGCCCCCCGCCCCCCTCCGCGGCCTCACCGGCCCCGCCCGTTCCCACCCCGAACGCGTCCGCCCGGACATCCCCCTCACCCCCCTGGAACTAGCCCTCCAGCGCGAGCTGCGCTCGCGCTAGCGCTGTGACCGGAAGGTTCCACCGGGTCGCGCGGCCCGGGCCGGCACCTCGCTGTGTTGTCGGGCCGCACGCGTACATCCAGTACCAGCCGCAGCCCTGCGCCTTGCGCTGCTTCCCCCAGGCCCCGCAGGCTTGGGGAGACCCCAGGCCCCGGACGACGCGCCCTGCCGGCCCTGCCGGCCTCGCCGACCCGTCCATCGAGCCGACGGACATCTGCGGCTGCCCCGCGGGACGCGACGTGCCTCCAGGCGGCCGTCGCCAGAGGCCGGCCCCACGAGCGAGTTCGTCAGGACTGACCACGTAGAGGTGAGTTTCTGACCGTTCCGGTGCGCGAAGCGGAACCTACTGGCATCAGATCCGAACTGCTGCTCGATCTGGGCCTGTTCGTTCGATCCGGGATGCGGAGGGGGCGTCACTTGTGGGGGTGACCTCGCTCACACGTGTCGCCTTCTGTGGGGCGTGCGGCTCTGGTTGTTCACAGATGCCGCTCTCGCCGGTTCCCGAACGGACATAGGGGGGCAAATCAGGTTTCCGTGGGCAGCGGTCTGCTCAAAGTTTTTCGCCCCCCTGCGCGAGCAGGGGGGCGCCAAGGTGCACTCAGGCCATGAGATGCCTCTTGAATGCGGTCAGTTGGAGCTGAGCCGCCGTCCCCATGGTGGCGTGCCACGAGGGGGCATGTGGTGCGATTCGGGGCCCTGCGGAGGCGAGCTCCCGGAAGCCTGAAGAACCACAACAACTGAACAATACCTCTGACCTGGCCTCCTTGACGTGGGGGAGCTGCCTCGGTGGTCAATTCTCTGGACTTCTTCTCACCCCGACGGCACCCCTACGCCCCAGGAGAGGGCGATGAAGGTCGTCGGCGCTCTACCAGATCCAGGCTCTTTCCGCTGTAAGCGAGTGTGGCGCGTCGCGCCCGAACGGGTTGTTCACGAGCGCACAACGTCCGTGCGGGAGCGTGACCGTAGAGCGGGGAGGAACCCGATATGAGGCAGACTGATTATCGCGCGCGGAAGCCTCGGAGGACCTACCGGTTCCCCAGCCGGCAGATGGAGTTGGAGCTCTTGAACGCCGGGCGGCCAGGTTCGTACCAACTGAATAAGCAATGCACTCAGGCCGAGTTACACCCTCGGTACGGGACCTCCCGTACCGAGGGTCGAGCGAGGGCGCCCCCTGTACGGGGGGCGCCCTCGCTCATACCCCTCTGACCGGGCGGGCTTTGCCCTCCCGTACCAGGAGATGAGATGCGTACCCCTTCCAGGAAGCGCCGTCTTGCCATCGCCGCTTCCCTCGCCAACGCCACCGGCGCCACCGCGGGCTTCACCGCCCACCTCCTCGGATGCGACCCCGACACCTCGGTGTCGGTCGGAGTCCTCGTCAGCGGCACCGTCGGAGACCTCCTGAAGCAGTGGGCGTCTCCCGGCGACCAGCTGACCGAGCCCGTCGACACGGCCGAGCCCGTCGACACGGCCGAGCCCGCCGGGCCCGCCGGGCCCGCCGGGACGACCGCCCCGGCAGGCACCGACGAGCCGGCCACGGACCGCGCCCCGGCCGAGGCCCACCGGCCGGCGGCCGACGGCCGCGTTCACCACGGCACCGGCCGTGCTCACGGCCACGACGTCGTCCGCCCGGGGTACGCCCGGTGCGCCCGCCGGACCGGACTGCCGTCCACCACCGCGGCGCCCGGGCCGTCCCGGACGGCGGCACCGGCCGCTCCCCGCCACGCCGGCCACCGGCATCTGCACCGGGGGGCCCAGAAGTTCGTGCGGCGCGTCCACGGGCGCGCGGCCGGGCCCCAGGAGGTGACGGGGTCCGGTGGCGCGTCCTGAGAAGGAGATCCCCGCAAATGCGCTGATGGAGGTGGCGGAGCTGGCCCGCGAACTGCGGGCGCTCCGGCGCCGCAGCAACCTGACCTACAGGGAACTGGCCTCCACCTCGCACTACTCCGCCGCGGCCCTGTCCACGGCGGCGTCGGGCCAGCGCACCCCGAAGTGGGAGATAGTCGAAGCGTTCGTCCTCGGCTGCGGCTACAAGGGCGACATGCGCGCCTGGCGCGCGATCCACCGCAACGCGCTCGCCCGTGAAGCCGGGGAGGACGCCCGCAAGAAGGCTTCGGCCGGCGAAGACACCGCCGCCGACGAGGACGTCGACGGAGCGCAGCAGGCCGAGCCGACGATCCCGGGTCCTCCGGACGGTCTGCTCGCCCTCGTCCAGCAGTTCATGGAGACGCACAAGGGAGACGAGCTCCAGCGGGTCACGAGCCCGACCGTGGACCACGTGCACACGGCCCTGGCCCTGTGCACCACGCCCCAGGACGTGCTGTCCGTCATGCGCGAGGTGGTCGCCGACAGAGGGCTGACCAGCGCCGACCTGGAGAAGCGCAGCCGCCGGCTGTACCCGATCTCCAGCACGACGTTCGCAGCCGTCCTCAACGGGGACGAACTCCCCACCACCGAGTGGCTGCACATCTTCCTGACCACCTGCGGTATGGAACCGGCTCGCACCCTGATCTGGCACCACACGGTGTCCCGCATCAAGATCGCGAACCTGCGGCACCGGCACACGCCGCCGCCTATGGCCATACCGGAGTCCCCGGCCGCCGCGGAGCGGACGCTGGCAACCGTTCGCCTGGTGTTCCTGCTCCTCCTCAGCACCCTGATCGGCGTAAGCGTCGGGCTGATGGTCTTCATCACCACCCGGTCCATCACCAACGGCATCATGGCGGGGGTGAGCATCACCAGCACAGCGCCGCTGATCGTGAGCTACGTCAGCAAGTCCCGCGGATCGGACTGAGCCGGTCCGCCGACAGTTCGAGAGAGGGGCCGCCCATCCAGGGTCGGCCCCTCTTCGCCGCGCCGGCCCCGCGTGACGGCGCTCAGCGCAGGACGGGGATCACATCGCGGGTCTCGTCGACCTCGATGCCCGCGGTGCGGCGGCCGAGCGCTTCCGGGGGCGCCTCGTCCGCACAGACGGTGCCCCGTGCGGGCAGCGCCAGGGTGGCGAGGTAGTCCGTGACCAGGGCGCTGACGCACGCGCTCCGGTTGTAGGCGGTGTGTCCCTCACCGGCGAAGGTCAGCAGCCGCCCGTTGTCCAGCGTCCCGGCGAGGGCCACGGCGTCCTGGTACGGGGTGTCCGGGTCCCCGGTCGTGCCGAGGACCAGGATCGGGGCGGAACCGGCCGCCCGGTAGGAGCCCTCGTAGCGGCTCGGGCGCTCCGCCGGCCACTGGGCGCAGGTGGGCGCGTGGTTGTGGTCGTAGGTGGGCGGCCCGAGCCCGATGGGCGGTCCCAGCAGGGGAGCGGCGGCGATCTCGGCGCCGACCAGCGCGCCCAGGAGCACGGTGCTGGTCGGATACGCGCGGTCGGCGCACTCGACGGCCGTGTTGACGTTGAGGAAGTCGAAGGACGCCGGCGAGGGCGGGGACAGCAGGAACGAACCCTGCCGCACCTGGGCCGCCCGCAGGGCCTCCCCCAGGGCGGGCCAGATCTCCTTGCCCGCGTTGATGTTGAACATCAGACGGTAGGCGAGGGTGTAGCCGGTGGCCGGGCGTCCGCTCGCCGTGATGACCGGGTCGGCGTCCAGCGCCCGCTTGAGCTCTTCGAAGGCCTGCCGCGGCCGGCCTTCGCCGAATCCGCACGCGGTGGCGTTCTGCGCGCACCAGTCCAGGAACCGGCCGACCGCCGCGTCCAGGGCGACGAACTGCGCGGCGTCGTACGCGTACGGCACGTCGGCGTAGCGACGCGGATCGTATCCCCCGTCCAGGACCATGGCGCGCACGCGCCGGGGGAACTGCGCGGCGTAGACGGTGCCGGCGTAACTGCCGAAGGAACGGCCGTAGAAACTGACCGTCTCCTCGCCGAGGGCCTGGCGCAGCAGGTCGATGTCCTTGGCGTTCGAGGCGGTGCCGATGAACGGCACGAGGTCCGGGGACCGTTGCTGACAGGCGGTGGCGAAGTCGAGGCCCTGCCGGATGGCGCCGTGCAGGGCTCCGGGCCCGGGTACGCCGCGTGCGGCGTCGACGGCGGCGGAGTACTCCTCGTCGTTCCAGCACTCGACCTGTCCGCTGCGCGCCACGCCGCGCATGTCGTACCCGACGACGTCGAAGGCGTCACGGAGGGAGGCGGGGAGCGCGGCGTAGCTGTTGCGGGCGAAGTCCACGCCGGAGTTGCCGGGTCCGCCGGGATGCAGCAGCAGGACACCGGTGCGATGGACCGGGTCGGCCGCGAGCCGCCGGGTGACCGCGAGCGGGATCGTACGCCCGGTGGGCCGGCGGTAGTCCAGCGGTACCCGGGCGGTCGCGCACTCGAACCCGTCCCCCGGGCCGGCGCAGGGGCCCCAGGACAGGACGGGAACGGGTGGAGCGGCGGGGGCCGTCGCCGTGGCGGCCCCGGGCGCGGCCCCGAGGAGCGCGGTGACCGCGATCAGGACGAGGGTTATCCCCCAGACCACTCGCGTGCGAGGGGCATCGGCCAAACGGGTCTGCATGCGGCGAGCCTCCGTCATGGGCGTTGAGGGACGGGCGAAAACGTAGCCGCCGGCCGCTGCCCGCGTCGGCCCACCAGGAGTTGATTCCTCGGTACCACCAGGGGAAGCGTCCGGCTGCAACCAGGGTCGTACGCTCCCGGGAAACGCGCAGGTCGGCGCCCGTCCCACATCAACCACGCTCCGACGACTGTCAGCGCCCCGATGAAGCCGTGTCAGTGGCCGGTGGCCGGTGGCACCTCCACGGCGCCGTCGGAGGGCGTTCCGGCTTTCGTGTGGAGGATCTCGCGGGCCTGCTCCGCCGCTCGGGCGATGCTCTCGGAGACGAAGTCGAGGAAGCGGGCGACGTTCTCCAGGCGGGCGGCGGCCGGGGTGTCGCGGCCGAGGACGCCGACGCCCTGCCGGGCGATCTCGACGATCTGGGCGGTGGACCGGGCGCTGGCGACCATCGACTGGTACCAGATGTCGTCGTCGACGATGTAGTGCTCGCGGCGGCGTTCGTCGCGTTCCCGGCGGACGAAGCCCTGGCTCTCGAGGAACGAGATCGCCTTGGAGATGGACGCCGGGCTGACCTGGAGGTGCTGGACGAGTTCGGACGCGGTGAGGCTGCCCGTGTCGGTGAGGGTGATGCAGGCCATCACCCGGGACATCATCGTGGGCATTCCCGAATTCATGAGGACGGTGGTGTACGCCTCCTCGTACTCGCGTACGGCCTCGGGGTCGCGTCCGTGGGCCTGCGGGTGCGCCTCGGGCCCCCGGGGCGCGGCCTGCCTGCGCCGGTGGGCGCGGCGTTCGGTGGCGCGGTGGGCCAGGTCGGCGCGGTAGGCGGTGGGGCCGCCGTTCCGCGTCACCTCACGCGTGATCGTCGAGGTCGGACGGTCGAGACGTCTGGCGATCTCCGCGTAGGCGAGGCCGTCGGCCAGCCCCAGTGCGATCTGCTGACGTTCCTGCTGGGTGAGCCTGCCTCCCGGCATCGCGATCTCCTTCGTTCTCCTTTGATGCCGCCATTATAGCGTTCACCTTCAACTCGTTGCAACGAACAGATGCGTATCGTTGCATTAATCCTCAGGCTCACTGCAACGATTTCCTAGCTCTGACCTGCATAGATAGTGATTCCACGCAACGAACCAGTTGAAGGACTTTCGAATGCAACGTAGCGTTTCACTCATCAGAAACAGCGAGTCGCAGGAGAGCATCATGCAGAAGTTCGACACCCCCGCCCCGGTCTCCGCCGTCCTGGACATCCCCGCGGGACGCATCCGGTTCATCGCCGCCGACCGGGCCGACACCACGGTCGAGATCCTCCCCGCGGACGCCTCGAAGGGCCGCGACGTGAAGGCGGCGGAGCGGACCACGGTCGAGTACCGCGACGGAGTCCTGCGGATCGAGGCCGAACCGGCGAAGAACCAGCTCCTCGGCAGCTCCGGATCCATCGAGGTGACCGTCCAGCTGCCCGCAGGCTCCCGGGTCGAGGCGAAGGCGGCCAGCGCCGAGTTCCGGGGTGTCGGACGGCTCGGCGACGTCGCCTTCGAGGGCGCGCAGGGCTCGGTCAAGCTCGACGAGACCGCGAGCGCCCGCCTCACCCTTCTCGGCGGCGACGTGTCGGTCGGCCGCCTGGGCGGCCCCGCGGAGATCAGCACCCAGAAGGGCGACCTCCACATCGCCGAGGCCATGCGCGGCACGGTCACGCTGCGCACCGAGTACGGCGAGATCTCGATCGGCGCCGCCCGCGGAGTCTCCGCCTCCCTGGACGCCGGCACCGCCTACGGCCGGATCAACAACGCGCTCAAGAACACCGACGGCGCCACCGCCGGTCTGAACATCCACGCGACCACCGCCTACGGCGACGTCACCGCCCGCAGCCTCTAGCCGCCCGAAGCCTCTGAAGGAGCACTCATCATGACCAACCTGGCCATCGCGGCGAA